>CAZQIH010000017.1:0-14979 GCA_964593715.1 uncultured Microbacteriaceae bacterium | reverse complement strand
GGCAACAAGTCATGCAGCTGGGAGCGAACCGCGGCTAGCGCCGCAGCCTGCTTTTCAGGGAACGACGCGATGATCGAGTCAACGGTAGTCATGCTTCTAGTCTGGGGGATTTCCGCCTAGCCTGGGGGAATGAGTTCTTCTGATTTTGTTCCCCCTGGAATGCGCGAGCAGCTTGATTCACCGTCCTATCAGGGCATCGCCACTTTTGGCATGCGGCCTTTTGTGACCGAGGCGTCGCAGCTCGATGCCATCAAGCCAGATGTGGCCGTTGTTGGTGCCCCGTGGGATGACAGCACCACCAACCGGCCAGGCGCCCGCTTTGGCCCGAGGGCTCTGCGGGCCAACGCCTATGACCCTGGCACCTACCACCTTGATTTGGGCGTCGAAATCTTTGACCACTTGAACGTCGTCGATTTCGGTGATGCCATCACGAGCCATGGGATGTGGGAAAAATCTCGCCAGGCCATCTATGACCGGGTGAGCGAGGTAACCAGACGGGGCATTGTTCCTGTGGTGCTCGGTGGCGACCACTCGGTGACCTTTCCGGCAGTCACGGCGGTCTGTGAGCAACATGGGTTTGGCAACGTGGTGATGATTCACTTCGATGCTCACGCCGACACCGCCTATGAACTTGAGGGCAACTTCGCGAGCCACGGCGCCATGATGCGCCGGATTATTGAATCAGGCGCAATCCCTGGCGATCGGTTCTTGCAGCTTGGCCTTCGCGGCTATTGGCCAGGCGAGGAGGATCAGAAGTGGATGCGCGAGAACAAGCTCAAGCACTTCATGATGCAAGAGTTCTGGGAGCGGGGCACGATGCCCGTTGTTGACGATGTCATCAAGGAAGCTAAGGCCAAAGGCCCCAAGGCCTATATCTCTATAGACATCGATGTGCTGGATCCCGGTTTTGCCCCGGCAACCGGCACACCAGAACCAGGCGGCTTCGCACCGATTGATTTGCTGCGGATTATCCGCAGACTCACTCTCGAGCTCGATGTGGTGGGCTTTGACGTGATGGAAGTCGCACCCGCGTATGACCACGCAGATGTGACAGTGAACAACGCCCACCGACTGATTTGGGAGTTCTTCGCGGGGATGGCCCTCAAGAACAAAGAAGGTCGCTAAGCGCGCTCTTCCGCAATCGAGTTTCCGCCATCCACCACGATGGTTTGGCCGGTGATGTAGGAGGCACCGGGGCTTGCCAGCCAGGCGATCGCCGAGGCAACTTCTTCTGGGAATCCCGATCGACCCATCGGCGTGACGAGGCCTTCGGCCTTCTCGGAATCGGTTTGGGACTCGGTGGCAATCCATCCTGGCGCCACTGCATTAACTGTGAGGCCGTGTGGCGCCTCGTCTATGGCCAGTGCTGACATCAGGCCGCGAAGCCCGGCCTTCGATGCCGCGTAGGACACTTCGTTCTTCATGGCCATCACGGAGCCGGTCACACTGGTCACCATGATGATGCGGCCATCGCCGTTCGCTCGGATGGTGGGCAACAACGCCTTGGTCACCATGAACGCTGATGTCAGGTTTCGGGAGAGCGCCAGTTCGAAGGCCTCGCGGCTGGTTCCCTCAATTCCAGCACTTTCCCCGGTGGTCTCCATGGGCGCGTTCACGCTCGTCATGCCGGCGTTATTGACCAGAATCCGCAGGGGGTTTGTGGTCGACTGTGATGCCTGAACGACCGCCTGGATTCCTTTATCGGTGGTGAGGTCGGCGACCACGGCGTGGGCTGAGTGCCCGTGTGCACGCAGTTCCTCTGCGCGCTCGAGGACTCGGTTGCTGGCGCCGGTGAGAACCACCTCGGCGCCGAGCTGTGCCAGTAGGTGTGCAGTGGCAAAGCCAATGCCACTGGCGCTGCCCGCACCGGTGATCAGTGCGGCGGAGCCGTGGAGGCTAAACGGAGTGGCATCCATGGCACCAGCCTAGGTTCTCTGTCCTAGCCGCGCAGTGGCAGGGCGATGCCAATGGCGATGAAGACGCCACCGAAGACGTGGTTGAAGCGCTTGCCAAATCGTGTGAGGAAGGGCTGAATTTTGGCCGATCCCGCGGCAACGGAGAGCTCGAAAAGGATTTCAATGCCGACAAAGGTGATCGTCATCACGACAAACTGGCCAAAGAGCGGCAGATCAGTCGTGAGGAACTGAGGCAGAAACGCCACGAAGAATAGGATTCCCTTGGGGTTTGTCACTGCGGCCAAAAGACCCTGGCGGAACACAGCAGTGCCCGTGATGGTGGTGCCCGTGTGGGAGCTGTCCATGCCAAGCGGTGGTGATCGCCAGACCTGAATGCCAAGCCACACCAGATATGCGCCACCGACCCATTTCAGAACGATGAGGAGTTCGGCAGAGGCGGCCAACAACGCGCCAATCCCAAAGAGGGACAGAGCGATGATGACGGTGAAACCGAGCGCACCACCGGCGATCGTGAACAGGGTCTTGCGCACTCCGTAGAGGGCGCCGTGGGTGAGGGCGAGTAGACCGTTGGGGCCGGGAGTAAGGGAAAGCCCCAGCGCAGCAATCGTGTAGAGCAGCCAGGTGTCTAATTCCACAGGCACAGTATTGCGCTGGTTGAGCTAAATGGTGGCCAACACGTAACCGGAACTTTCCACACGGTTTGCTTCACGTTTCTACCGTTTCAAGCATGTACACCATCGGCGTCAGCACGAGCTCGTTCTTCCCGCTAAGCCTGGAGGACTCCTTCCGGTTGGCCAAGGAAGCCGGCGCCGAGGGCATGGAAATTATGGTGACGAATGCACCAGAAACCCAGGACCCCAGGGTTCTGGATTTCCTGTCGCGGCGCTTTGACCTGCCGATTGTCTCCATCCACGCCCCGGTCCTTCTGCTGACCCACGGTGTCTTTGGCTATGACCCGTCCCAGAAGCTTGAGCGCAGCGCTGAACTCGCTGTCATGCTCGGTGCGGACACGGTGGTGGTTCATCCGCCGTTTCGTTGGCAACTTCTGTATTCGAGGCGGTTTGAGAGGGTCGTCCACGAGGTGGCCGATACTCACGGCGTGACTATCGCCGTGGAGAACATGTTTGGCTGGGCGGCCTCGTCCATCAACATCGAGGCTTACGCGCCCAGTTGGGATCCCGGGCAACTAGATCTCCCCTCGTTGACACTCGATTTCTCGCACGCAGCCATGCAGGGTGTTAGCGCCCTGCGGCTTGCTCGTCAGTGGGGTGAGCGACTCGCTCACGTTCACCTCTGTGACGGGACAAGCCCGAAGGAGAACTTCCACCTTTTCGATGAGCACCTTCTCCCTGGCAAGGGCACCCAGCCGGTAGGGGAAACACTGGAGTTGCTCGCCCAAAGCGGGTTCGGTGGCCATGTCATCGCAGAGGTGTCGACCGGGAAAGCGCAGTCGGACGATCAGCGCGTGCAGATGGTGAAGTCGTCGCTTGATTTTGCCCGCTATTACATGGCTGTGGGGCGCGAACGACTCAACGCCGGGGTCGCCAGATGAAGGTTGCCATTGTTACGGAGTCCTTTCTTCCCTCCATTAATGGCGTCACCAACTCCGTTCTTCGCGTAATCGATACGTTGCTCGCACAGGGTCACGAGATTCTGGTCATTGCACCGACATCTGAGGGCCCGAGCTATCGCGGGGTCCCGGTGATCAAGAGTCCGGCGGTTGTTCTCAGCGGTTTTCCTGTTGCAATCCCCACCCCCTTTGTTTCTGCCGCTCTGGATCGGTTTGCGCCAGATGTGATTCACGTGGCCGCACCGTTTTGGCTGGGGGGCGAAGTGATCGCCTATGGACACCGGCGAAACATTCCCACGGTTGCCATCTACCAAACCGACGTCGCTGGATACATGAAGCGTTACGGTCTCGACTTTGCCACCTCTATTCTCGACGCGCTCACCGCGAACATTCATAAGCTCGCAACGCTCAACTTGGCTCCTACCCAGGATGGGGTTGACCGCCTCAAGAGCCTGGGCATCGACAACGTTGACATTTGGGGGCGCGGAGTTGACCTCGGGCTGTTTTCTCCCACGCGGCGCGATACGCCAGCGGTTCGCGGATTACGGAGCCGGTGGGCAACCCACGGCGAGCGCATCGTGGGCTACGTGGGTCGGCTGGCTCCCGAGAAGCAGGTTGGCCGCCTGATTGAGGTCTGCGGAATCCCCGGCACCCGGATTGTGATTGTCGGCGATGGCCCGGATCGCCAGGAGTTGGAGGACCGATTCACTGGTTACCCCGTGACTTTCACCGGTCGCCTCTCCGGTGATGACCTCGCACATGCTTATGCCGCGATGGACGTCTTTGTTCATGCCGGCACCGAGGAGACCTTCGGGCAGACAATTCAAGAGGCTCACGCCTCAGGTCTGCCCGTTGTGGCGCCCTCGATCGGGGGCCAGCGGCACCTGATTCGTGATGGGGTTGATGGCTATCTGGTCGATCACACGCGGTGGGGCGCCTTCCGCGAGAAGGTTCATGCCCTTGTGGATGATGACGTTGCTCGTCGAGCGATGTCGCGAGAGGCCTACTTGGCTGTCGCTGATAAGTCGTGGGAGAACAACAACCAGGCTTTGCTTGGGCACTACGCGAGCGTTCTCGCCACCCGCACTCCTACACTCGTTGCTGCCTAAGCGGGCCTCCGGGTTACCAGGGCTGTGGTTGAGGGCCAGGGCAGGATTGGTGTGAGACCAGTCGATGTTCTCACCGCGATTCGATCGCGGTGGTTCTTCAGCGCCCGGCGATAACGCCGGCGGTTGGTGTTGTCAAAGACAATGGTTCCGCCCGCTGCCAGTCGCGGGAGAGCCCGGGCGAAACACGCTTCTCGAGCACGACCATCAATGACGATGAGATCGAAGTCACCGGGAATCGCGTCGATAGCGCTCACGTAAGCGCTGAAGTCGCGGGACCGATAGCCCCAGCGCTTGGAGAGCACGAGAGTGTCTTTCGAAGCCCGTGGAATGGTGGGGGTCACTAGGGTGACGTGACCTGGCACAGAACGAGAGACTCTCTGCGCCCATCCGGCATCCGATTCGATGGACGTTACCGATGCGCTGCGCTGGGCTAGCCAGACGGTCGATGATCCAGATCCCCATTCGAAAACTCGGGCCTGGGGTCGCTTGGACAGAAAGTCAGCCACCTCCGCGCTTGCCGTAAAGGTCCACCACGGCAGATCGAGCTTGGTGAAGTCGTCAAAATCCAATACCGAGAGCAGAGACCTCACCCATAGCGCACGAGTCGACCGAGCGGCCCTCTCGTCGAGTAGTTGGAGGAGCCCGCGACGCTCGAGGGCCGCGCGAAAAGCGTGGATGGCTCGGGCGTAGAGCGATAAAAGTTTCATGGGTGTTCAGTCAAGGCGTGGGACGTGGACTTGTCGTTACCTAATCCTGAACGACACGCAAACGACCCTGACGTGGGAGCGATTACCAGAGCTCGGTGTAGCGGTGGCCCAGAGAATTAATCAGACGACGCAGTGAAGCGCCGGACATCCCCACAACGGCGTGCGGGTCACCCTCGACCCGCTCAATGAAAGCACCGCCTCTGGCATCGAGAGTGAAAGCGCCTGCAACCTGAAGAGGTTCTCCCGTTGCCACATACGCAGTGATGTCCTGCTCATCAATCGTGTCGGCAAAGTGGACGCTCGCGTGACTTACTTCACCCGCCGCCGAGACAACTTCTCCACCGCTGTGATCGATGACCCACAGACCGGAGAAGAGCGTGCCGCTCTTGCCCACCATGTCGAGCCATCGTTGCCTAGCAACCTCTGGCTCTAAGGGTTTGCCATAGTTCTGGCCTTCGAAGTGAAACACCGAGTCCCCACCAATCACGAGCCCATCTATCGAGGGGTCGAGGACACTTTCTGCCTTCAGCCTGGCCAAGTGGAGAGCGACCGCCTCAGGCGTTGGCTCCTCGGTCATCTCGGCCACTGCCAGCTCCTCGTCAACGTCAGGTCGAAGGACAATGGCCTGGAGCCCTAGATCCTGCAAGATCTGCTTTCTGGCTGGGGAAGTAGAGGCGAGATAGAGCGTTGGCACAGTGGTTCCTAAACTCGAATGAAGGTGGCGATGGATTCCATGTGGTGGGTGTGAGGGAAAAGATCCCAGGCCTCCAGGAATACCAGTTTGTAGCCCACCTGGGCGAGCAACCCGGCATCACGGCCCAGCGCGACGGGGTCGCAGGCCACATAAATAATCGTGCTCACCCCGAGGTCAGCCAGCGAGCTGATGACCTCGGTATTCGCTCCACTGCGGGGCGGGTCCAGGATGACGGTGGCCTCACGCCATTTGTCAGCATTCTGTGGCCCAACACCCTGGACTGCCGTCTCCAGCCAGCGGTGGACCTGAGCATTGACCGCTGTGACATCAGCAATGCCATCGAGGTTCTTCCCGACATACTTCGTGGCAAGCTCATCTGATTCCACAGCCGTGAGGTTCAACCGCTCGGGGCTCACTGACGCCAGAGCGTGCCCGAGGAGTCCGACACCCGAGTAGAGGTCAAGGTTTTCGGCACTGGGGACCAGTCGCTCGGGCGGAAGCGCGCGTTGCACGGCAGCACTCAGAATTGCTGGCGCCATTTGGTGCACTTGCCAAAACGAGTGGTCTGAGAGCGAGAAGCCAACATCGCCGACATGTTCGACAATGTCGGCGGGGGTCTGCTTGTCGACGACGAGTCGAACCCCAGAGCCACCAGTATCAAGAGCGCGGACGGTGGTCGACCCCTTGTACAGAGTCTCCAAGACACCAGAGTCTCCGATGGCCTTGGAAGCCAGGGGGAGGCTTGTCACGGGAATGACTGTTCGGGAGCGCTCAGCATAGGGGCCGAGTTGGCCGGCTTCGTTGGCGTGCAAGGTCACCCTGGTGCGCCAGTGCAGACCACCGCGCTCATCGTCCCCAGGGACTCCCTGGACGATGGCGTTGTCGACAAGGTCGCCCTCTAGGCCGCCAAATCGGCGCAGTGAATCCTGAAGAATCGCGGTTTTTAGTTCCCGTTGGTGGCTCAGCGCGATGTGGCCATAGTCAGCGCCACCTGCGCGCTGCGCCCAAGGCCTGGTGATGTCGGCCTCGGGCCAGATGTGTGCGACGCGGTGTTCACTCTCGCTGATGAGTTTGACCGGTTGAGCACGCCATAAAGATTTCTTGGAGGTCTCGACTAACTCCACCTCGACTACTTCGCCTGGAATAACGCCCGGGCAGAAGACAACCCGTCCATCGAGGCGGCCAATTCCTGAGCCACCATGAGCCATGGTGGTGATTTCTAGCGTGGCGGTGGTCATCGCCTAAGCCTAGGAGTACTAGGACATAATGGTGGACGCCTCTAGATGGCCGACGAAAGAAGATGATGGACGTTCGTGGATATGCCGTAATGGCCGAAAAAGAGAAGCTTGTTCCCTGGAGTTTCACTAGGCGCGATGTGGGCGCTGATGATGTTCAGATCGCCATCGACTGGTCGGGAATCTGCCACTCCGACATTCACACGGGTCGCAGTGAATGGGGTGACATCAATTTCCCTCTCGTTCCAGGGCACGAGATTGTCGGTCGAGTCACCGCCGTTGGCGACAATGTGTCGCGGTTTGAGGTAGGCCAGCGCGTGGGTGTTGGTGTCTACGTCGACTCCTGTCGCACGTGTGACAACTGTGTTGCCGGGATGAGCAACTACTGCCGCGAGGGCATGATCGGAACCTTCGATGCTCTCGAGCGCGATGGGAAGTCGATCACCAGGGGCGGCTACTCCAACGGCATCGTTGTTGACCAGGGATATGTGGTCAGCGTTGCTGATTCTCTGGACCCCGCTGCCACCGCACCGCTGATGTGTGCTGGTGTCACGCTGTATTCACCGCTCAAAGAGTGGGGCGCTGGCCCAGGAAAAAAAGTAGGCATCATCGGTCTTGGTGGGCTTGGTCACATGGGCGTTAAGTTCGCCAGTGCCCTTGGAGCGCACGTGACTGTCTTCTCGCACTCCGAATCCAAGCGCGCGGACGCGCTTGGCATGGGCGCCGATGACTTCATTGTCACGACAGATGGCAAGGTCTTCGAGACCCACAAGAAGCAGTTTGATCTGATCATCAACACTGTTTCAGCCCCCATTGACTTGAATGACTACCTCGAGCTCATTGCTCTTGATGGAACCCTGGTCATGGTGGGCCTTGCCCCGGAGCCCTATCCGATCAAGGCGTTCTCCATGCTGGCTCAGCGTCGTCGCATCGCCGGAAGCATGATTGGCCCGGTCGGCCAGCTCCAGGAAATGCTGGATTTCGCCGCCGAGCACAAGATTGGCTCTGACATCGAAATCATCAAGGCCGAGGAGATCAACGAAGCCTGGGATCGGGTTGTCGATAGCGACGTTCGCTATCGATTCGTCATCGATGCCTCGAGCTTCTAGAAAAGATAGAGTCAGGAAGAGCGTTCTTCCCTAGTTCCTAAAGGAGTGACCTGGGTCATGGCTGTTGTTTCTCACTACGTCGGCGGCAAGTCTTTCGCCGGTTCATCCAAGCGCACAGCGCCGGTCTATGACCCGGCTCTCGGAACAGTCTCTAAAGAGGTCGCACTGGCCAGTGCGGCAGACTTGGACCAGGCCGTTGCCGTTGCACAGGCCGCATTTCCCGCATGGCGTGACCTCTCGGTCGCTAAGCGCCAGTCGGTAATGTTCCGCTTCCGGGAGCTCCTGGAAGCTAAGAAGTCTGAGCTTGCAGCCATCATCACCGCTGAGCACGGCAAGGTTCTCTCCGATGCGATGGGTGAAATCCAGCGTGGCCAAGAGGTTGTTGAGTTTGCCTGTGGTCTTGGTCACCTCATGAAGGGTGAGTACTCGGAGAACGCATCGACTGACGTCGATGTCTATTCCCTGAAGCAACCCCTGGGTGTTGTGGGAATCATTAGCCCCTTTAACTTTCCCGCCATGGTGCCCATGTGGTTCTTTCCGGTCGCGCTTGCGGCTGGTAACTGTGTGATCTTGAAGCCGAGTGAAAAGGACCCCTCTGCAGCCAACTGGGTTGCCGAGCTCCTCACCGAGGCAGGCCTGCCCGATGGTGTCTTCAATGTCGTCCACGGCGATAAAGAAGCCGTGGATGCGCTGTTGGTTCACCCGGATGTGCAGTCCATCTCGTTTGTGGGCTCCACCCCAATTGCTCGCTATGTCTACGAAACCGGCGCGAAGGCCGGCAAGAGGGTTCAGGCTCTTGGTGGGGCAAAGAACCACATGCTGGTGCTCCCTGACGCCGACCTTGACCTCGTGGCGGATTCTGCCGTCAACGCTGGGTTTGGCTCTGCGGGAGAGCGATGCATGGCCATCTCGGTCGTGGTTGCTGTTGAGCCCATCGCCGATCCCCTGATTGATGCCATTGCCACAAAGATGGCTGGCATCAAGGTGGGCGACGGTCGTCGATCCTGCGATATGGGTCCTCTGGTTACCGAAGTCCACCGTGACAAGGTCGCCTCCTACATCGAGATCGCTGAGAAAGATGGTGCCACCGTTGTCGTGGATGGTCGCGATGTGAAGCCAGACGGCGAGCCCGGTGGTTTCTGGTTGGGCCCCACCCTGATTGATCGGGTGCCTACCTCCAGCAAGGTGTACCAGGACGAAATCTTCGGGCCAGTGCTCTCCGTGGTTCGTGTTCAGTCCTATGAAGAGGGTCTTGAGCTCATTAACTCTGGAGCCTTTGGAAATGGCACGGCAATCTTCACCAACGATGGCGGTGCTGCGAGGCGCTTCCAGAACGAGGTTCAGGTCGGGATGATCGGCATCAACGTGCCAATCCCGGTCCCTGTTGCCTACTTCTCCTTTGGTGGTTGGAAGCACTCGCTCTTTGGAGACTCCAGAGCACACGGTGAAGAAGGCTTCCGCTTCTTCACCCGCACCAAGGTTGTCACCAGCCGCTGGCTGGATCCCAGCCACGGTGGCTTGAACCTTGGTTTCCCCCAGAACTAGGTTTCCCACGCCTTCGGGCAGAAAGCAGCAACGTGAGTGCGTTCATCGAGGCCAGCAATCTGGTTAAGACATACCAAGCTGGAAAAACAACAGTCACGGCGCTGAATAACCTTTCGCTGGAGATCCCCCAGGGGACCGTTCAAGCATTGCTGGGGCCAAACGGTGCCGGGAAGACCACAACGGTAAAGGTTCTGACAACACTGATCACCCCGGACTCTGGTTCCGCCAGCATCAACGGTGTTGACGTTGTCTCTCACCCGGAGGACATCCGCCGGATGATTGGCGTGAGTGGGCAATATGCCGCTGTTGATGAGAACCTCACGGGCTTTGAGAATCTCGACATGGTGGGCAGGCTCTATCACCTCTCTCCTGCTCAGTCGAAGGCTCGGGCGCGGGAACTGATCGACATGTTTGATCTGGTGGAAGCCGGCGACCGCGTCGTTAAGGGATTCTCTGGGGGTATGAGACGGCGCATTGACTTAGCCGGTGCACTGGTGGTGAATCCACCGGTGTTGTTCCTCGATGAACCCACCACCGGGCTTGACCCAAGAAGTCGGCTTGCGCTGTGGGGAGTTATCAAGACGTTGGTCGGCCAAGGGACCACGGTGCTCTTGACTACGCAATACCTCGAAGAGGCCGACCAGTTGGCGGACAACATTGCTGTGATTGACGAGGGTCGCGTTATTGCCCAGGGCACGAGCGATGAGCTAAAGCTCCTCGTTGGCGGCCAACGAGTGGAAGTGACTGTCCACGATCTCGCCGATATTGACAAGGCGAGGTCCGTTCTTGCCCGTCATGTGACCGGGGACATCAGCTCCGGTGCTGACTCGAGGACTCTGGTGGGGCCAGTCGAGAACGCAGCAAAAACATTGCAGAAGGTTCTCAAAGATCTGGCTGATGCTGGGGTGGAACTCAACGACGCCGGAATGCGGCGACCAACGCTCGATGATGTGTTCTTGCAGCTGACCGGGCACGCTGTCCTCCAGGAGGAAAACGCATGAGCACCTCATTGACTCCCACGGGAACCCCGATTGGTCGCTTCCTCTCTGATGGATGGATTACGACCAAACGCAATCTGCTCAAAATCAAGCGGGTGCCAGACATTCTGGTCTTCACCCTGATCCAGCCGATTATGTTCGTGCTGCTGTTCACCTACGTCTATGGCGGCGTGATTGATATCCCTGGTAGTTCTTACGAGGAATTTCTGATGGCCGGGATTTTTGCTCAGACCGTAGTCTTCGGCTCCACCTACTCGGGATCCGCCATGGCTCAGGATCTCAAGGACGGCATTATTGACCGTTTCCGGACGCTCCCGATGAATCCGGCAGCGGTATTGGTGGGTCGCACCAACGGGGACATGGTGATCAACGCAAGCTCGATGGTGGTCATGATGATCACCGGCTTCATTGTCGGCTGGCGGGTGCGCTCGAGCTTCGCCGAGGCTGTTTTCGCTGTGGTGTTGCTCCTGCTATTCGCCTACTCGTTCTCCTGGGTAATGGCGTTTATCGGAATGAGCGTGCGAAGCCCCGAAATCATCAACAACGTCTCGTTCTTGGTGCTCTTTCCCCTGACGTTCATCTCCAACGCCTTTGTTCCCTCTGACACTCTGCCCACGCCTCTGCGCGTGTTCGCAGAGTGGAATCCGGTTTCGGCTCTGGTGCAAGCCGCGAGGGATCTCTTTGGCAACACGCCACCGGGAGCACCCATTGGTGACGCCTGGACCTCCCAGAACCCCATTGCCACGGTGATTATTGGGATGGCGATTATGTTGGCCATCTTTGTTCCGCTCTCGATCCGGAAATTCCAGTCGATCAGCTCGAGGTAAGTACACGCCCAGGGCCAGTCACGTAGGGTCGAGTCATGGCAAGAGTCGCGCAGACGAAGAACGGCTTTGAGCCAAAAATCTGCGCTGTGTGCGGACTTCCTTTCGAGTGGCGCAAGAAGTGGGCCAAGAATTGGGACTCTGTTCTGTATTGCTCGAAGACCTGCAAAGCCACGAAAGGTGCACCCTGATGGCAACCCTCAGCGTGGTGACAACTGTCTTCATCTCGAAGACGGAAGCCCTGGGGTTTCTTTCCGACAGCCTTGGTCTGGCCTGGATTCTTGATGACCCCACAGATGTGACGGTGGCTCTCGCTGAGGGCGTGGTCCTGAGTATTGAAGTCCCAAAGTTTGGCGAGGATCTGCCGATCACGCTAGATCTGGAGCACGCGAATCCAGAGGTTCTGACCCGAGTTGCTGAAGACTTCGCTGCTCGTCTTGACGCTGAGCTCGGCTGGGCAACCACTGCCCTGCCGATTCGGGACTAGTTGGGCCTAGGGCAGAAGGCGGTTTGGCCCTCTGAAGAGGAACGTCGTTTCGCGAATGCTGGATTGCTCGAGCATCAACATGATGACCCGGGCCAAACCCATGCCAAACCCGCCGTGGGGGGGAACCCCGTGGCGGAAGAAGTCAAAGTAGCTGCCAAGCTCGTCGACGTGCATGCCCTTGTCTTTGGCTTGGGCCTCCAAGATCTCAATCCGGTGCTCGCGCTGCGCACCCGTGGAGATCTCCGTGCCTCGATACAGCAGGTCGTAGGAGTTGGTGAGGCCATCGTTGTCGGCGTGACGCATGTGATAAAACGGCCGAATTGACGTGTCGTAATCGGTCACAAACACAAAGGGGTGGCCGTGCTTCTCTTGGATATAGGCCGAGAGGCGACGCTCTGCTTCGGGGTCTAGGTCACCATCGGCACGGGGAAGGTCGTAACCACCAGCGGCGACGATGTCGCGTGCTTCTGCGAGGGTCACTCGAGGGAACGGGGTGGTGGGAACACTGAGCTCAACGCCAAGAACGTCGCGAACCTGATCGCCATACTTCTCCACCACCGCGGCCATACCGGCGGTGATGACCTGTTCCTGCATCGCCATCACGTCGTGGTGTGATGTGGCCCAGCTCATCTCGGCGTCAACGCTGGTGAACTCCGTGGCGTGACGAGCGGTGAACGAGGGGTCCGCACGGAAGGCTGGCGCAATCTCGAAGACCGCGCCAAAGCCTGCGGGCTGAGCCATCTGCTTGAAGAACTGGGGGCTCTGGGCCAGGTACGCGGTGGTGTCGAAGTATCCGACCTCGAAAAGCTCCGCGCGGGACTCACTGGCGCTTGCCATCAGTTTCGGTGTGTGGATTTCAATCCAGTCGCGCTCCACCCACCACTGGCGCATTGCGTGCTCAAAGGTGGTCTGGACGCGGAAAATAAGGTTTGCCCCTGGCCTGCGCAGATCAAGGAAACGCCAGTCCATACGCTTATCCACGCTGGAGTCCTCAGCGATGGGGGGTTCTGGTTCGGCTGCTCCGGTGACGACCATCGACGCCATCTTGACTTCGAGACCGCCGAGCTTGACGCGCTCGTCAATCTTGAGCTCACCGGTGACCTCAATGAAGGAGCCAGAGGACAGAGCCGAGATGGCGTCTGTGAGAGAACGTCGCTCGGGGCTGGAGCCTGCCTCGGGGTCATCCTCGCGAAGAGCTGGGTTCACAAGCTGTGCGGCACCGGACTCGTCGCGCAGGATGACGAACTGGACCTTCTTCTGGTCTCGCACGGTCTCGACGAATCCCCCGACGGTCACCGTTGTTCCGTCGGTCGTGTGGGCGAGATCGGCAATACGAATACGTGAGGTCACAAGAGCCGAGTCTACAAGTCGCCTCAGCGTCCCTGAAGCCATGTCCTCATAGACTTGGGCTCGTGCCCGCAGACCTTATTCACTTCGTTCGCCATGGTGAAGTTCACAATCCCGACAAGATTCTTTACGGTCGACTCGAGGGTTTTGGTCTTTCTGAACGTGGGACGCAGATGGCAGACCGGTCGGCGAGCGCACTAGCCACCAGGCCGATTGCCAAGATCTTTTCCAGCCCTCTGCAAAGAGCCGTTGAATCGGCAACGCCTCTGTCGAAGCGCGTTGATGTTCCGATCACGATTGACGAGCGCCTTAACGAGGGCATCAACGTTTTTGAGGGCACCAGATTGAGCCTCGGCCGGGTCTTCCGAGAGCCCTCGATGCTCGTGCACTTCAGGAACCCCTGGAAGCCAAGCTGGGGTGAGCCCTACCGCGAGATTTCCCAGCGCATGCTGGACATGGCAGAGCACGCGTGGAACTCGGTGGATGAAGGTGAGGTGGCCTTGGTCAGCCACCAGGTTGCTATCTGGATCTTCCACAGGACGGCAGCCGGTATTCCGCTGCCTCATATGCCCCACCAGCGGCGTTGTTCTCTCTCCAGCATCACAAGCTTTCGGAAAATCGGCACCAAGTGGAAAGAGGAGAGCTACCGCGAGCCGGCGACTGATCTTCTCGAAGATGCCATCGATACGGGTGCCGTCTAAATGCGCGCCCTTCCTCTCGCCACAGCAGTGGCGCTGGCTCTCACCCTCGGTGCGTGCACCGGAAGTGGTGACGAGCTGGCGGCACAGTATCGAGAGGGCACCGGCCAGAACTACATTTCGGGAGATGGCGCCCTCACCATTCTCGCTCCGGACTCTAGGGCCACCCCGGTGGAGTTCAGCGGTGCCACCGATCTCGGCGACACTTTCAGTAGCGCGGATTATGCGGGCCAGGTCATGGTGGTCAACTTTTGGTATGCCGGGTGTCCGCCCTGTCGCCTTGAAGCTGCTGACCTGGAGGCCGTCTACCAAGAATTCAAAGACCAGGGTGTGGTCTTTGTTGGTGTCAACATCATGGATCAAGCGCCCACCGCGCTCACGTTTGCCAAGGAGTTTGGTGTTACCTACCCCTCGGTGTTAGATGCCAACGATGGCGCCGTGCGCTTGGCGTTTTCCGGGCAGATCGCACCCAATGCCGTCCCCACGACGTTGGTTCTCGATAAGGATGCCCGCGTGGCCGGGAGAATCTCAGGTCTTTTGAGTGACCCCGACGTTCTTATCGGGATGATCGAGTCCGTGCTCGAGGAGCCAAGCTAATGGATTCCATTGGCGAGGTGATCTTCAGCGGCCCCTTGTTGCTGGCCCTTCCCCTAGCTTTGCTTGCCGGGTTAGTCGCTTTTGCCTCGCCGTGCGTGCTGCCGCTTGTCCCCGGTTATCTCGGCTATGTCAGTGGGTTCTCG
>CAZQIH010000016.1:0-15122 GCA_964593715.1 uncultured Microbacteriaceae bacterium | reverse complement strand
AAGGGCCTGGGCGTGGGGCTCACGGTCGCTGCTGAACCCGATGTTGCCGGCAACACCTTTCGCGGAAGTGAACCCGAGGGTCTGAGTCGGCTTGCTGGGATGTGGTCCCTCACCCCAGAGGTGCTTCCCACTGTCCATCGCCACGGATCGGCAATTCGCGGCCTGGTAACCCGAGTTACCGAGAAGATCGGTACGGCGGGCATGGGTGTGCAGCGCAGCGCGTCATCGTCGGCCGACGAACAGGGACAAGTCTTCACCCTGTTGGCACCTAGCGCTCACCGTGAATCCAATGACATTGCCTCCTTCATCATGACAAGTCACCTCCAAGACGGAGTGCCGCTGGAGCGCATCGCGGTTGTTGCCAGGCGCGGAAGCCGGGTGCAACGACTTGTCCGTGAACTGACAAACCACGGTATTGCCGCTAGAGCTAACCTGGCGGGTGTCGCACTGCGTGACCAACCAGCGGCCAGGGATCTCTTGGAATTGGTGGCTGTGGGCCTTGGGCTTCGACCACTGGGAGCGCAGACCGCGATAGCGCTGCTGACTGGTCGATATGGCCTCATGACCACGCAGGAGCTTCGCAGGCTTCGATTTGCCCTGCGATTGCTCCAAGACCCCGACGAGCCGTATCGCCCAGTTGATGCGTTGCTCGCCGATGCGCTTGGTCATCGAGGCGGGTTTGCTCTGCTGGATCCGGCCGTTGCCGCCAAGGCAACCACCATCGCCCAGATTCTTGACGATATTCGTGGGGCCCCACCGGCGACGCCCGTCACCGAGTTGCTGTGGATGGCCTGGTCTGCAAGCCCCGCCAGGCTTGGCTGGGAAGCCGCCGCGCTTGCCGGAGGAGACAGGTCCGGTAGCGCCCACCGGGCGCTTGACGCGGTTGTCGCACTATTTCACCAAGCTGCCGAGTTTGTTGAAGCGCAGCCTGGTGCCAGCTCCGCGGTGTTCATTGACAACACCTTGGATGCCGAAGTGCCAGACGACGTGGTCTTGCCGGCTTCCGCGTGGTCTGCGGTGACTGTCTCGACGCCTTCTGGGCTCCAGGGGACAGAATTCGATGTCGTCATCGTCTCGGGTGTGGAGGAGGGGGTCTGGCCAGATCTTCGTCTTCGTGGTTCTTTGCTGCGCGCACATCAGATGGTGCGAAGCGCCAGAGGTGAGGGGCACGACATTCTGGATGAGCGCAAGATTGTCAAAGACGATGAGCTTCGACTTTTTGCTATGGCCATCTCTCGGGCCACCAGGACAGTGTTGGTCACGGCAACAGATTCCGAGGAGTCACCGCCGAGCCCCCTCTTCCACCTCGTGGATTCCCACGCGACGAGGATTCCCAGCCGTCCTGAGGGTCCCCTCTCTGAGCGCAGTCTGACCGGGCTGTTGAGGCGTGACCTGCTCCGTGCACTGGAGCGCGGTGTCGACTCAGGCCCTCTCGCCAGCGACCTCGCCATACTCGCGTCCATGGGGGCCCAAGGTGCGCACCCCCGGGAATGGTGGGGTGTTGCCGCCCCCAGTAGTGATGGCCCCCTCTACCCGGAGGGTGATGTTCCCGTGTCACCCTCGGCACTGGCGGCGCTAGAGGAATCACCCATCGAGTGGTTCCTCGGCACCCTTGCCCGGAACGATTCGGCACCGGAGCGAGGCCTCGGGTCGCTCCTCCACCGAGCATTGGAGGAACACCCGAGCGGCAGTGCAGATGAGCTGTGGGCGGTCGTTGATCATTCCTTTGCGCAACTGGACTACGAGCCAGGTTGGGTTGAGGCCCTGCACCGTCGATCTGCCAGAGCCATGGTCGAGGCGATGGCCGACTATGTCCGAGACAGGGAGGGGGAGGGTTTCGCCCTCGCTGGAGTTGAACAAGGGTTCCAGATGCGCTTCGGTCGGGCCGTCATCCGGGGAATGATCGACCGCATTGAAGTGACACCGGAGCAGAAGCTCTTGGTCGTTGATCTCAAGACCGGCCAACACGTCACCGATGCTGGTGTGGTCGATAATCCGCAGATGTTTGCTTACCAGCTTGCGCTGCAGAGTCCCGAGCTACTCGCAGAGATGGGTAGAACGGACATGGAGAGCGCCGGCGCTGTGCTGCTTTTTGTGAAATCGGGCGTGGGCGGAAAACGCTATCGCCTCGCCACTCAAGCAGCGCTAGATGACGCCGGGAGGGAGGCCTTCATAGAACGGCTGGATAAAGCGGTGGCCATCATCTGTGCCGCCGAGTTCGCGGGGGAGCCCCGAGTTTTCGGTAATGGCGGCGCCAGCAGGCATCGCTGGCATTTTGTAGGGCAGGTGTGTGGCGATGTTTAGTGCCAGAGAAATCGCTGTAAAGCTCGGCCAGTTCGAGCCGACCGCTGAGCAGCAAGCCATTATTGAGGCCGATCCTGCCGGAACCTATCGGGTGATCGCCGGAGCGGGGTCTGGCAAAACCGAGACGATGGCCCAGAGAGTGTTGTGGCTGGTCGCAAACGGGCACGTCGCGCCAGGCGAAGTTCTAGGCCTGACCTTCACACGCAAAGCGGCCGGCGAACTCGGGCGCAGAATCTCTGAGCGGTTGGCTGAGCTTGGAGCGAGTGGCGTTTCGGTGACCGGTGATGAGTTTGATACTCCGAATGTTGCCACCTACAACTCGTTTGCTTCACGTCTTTACCGAGAGTACGCGGCCCTCTTGGGGCGCGACCCGGATGCGCAGGTGCTCTCTGAGGCGAGCGCATGGGGCCTTGCTCGCACCGTGGTCGTTGCCAGTAAAGACCCCGCGCTCTTGGAGTGGGACTACTCCCTAGGCGAGCTCACCCGCGTGGTTCGCCTGTTGGCCTCCCGAGTGAGCGAGAACGCCGTTGCCCTCGAGGATATTGAAGCGTTCGCTACCCAGTTTCGGGCTCTGCGTGATCTACCGCCGGGCGGTACGGGGCGCTACGCCGACGTGGAGGCGTGGAGTGACACCGTTGACTCACTGATCCCCATGATGAAGCTCGTTGGCGATTACTCACGCGCCAAGGCTCTCCGCGGGGTCATCGAATTCTCTGATCAGGTCGCGCTGGCTTTGGAACTGGTGTCGACCCACCCCGAGATCTGCGAAGACATTCGCGCGGCCCACCGCGTGGTGCTCCTCGATGAGTACCAAGACACCAGTGTTGCTCAGAGTTCTCTGCTCTCCCTTCTCTTCCCCAGCCATCCCGTGATGGCCGTGGGCGATCCTTACCAAGCCATTTATGGCTGGCGGGGGGCGAGTAGCTCCAACCTCAGCGATTTCGATACGGCGTTTGGTGGCGGGGTTGTCACCACCTTCACGCTCTCCACCAGTTGGCGCAATGGCACAAATATTTTGGACGTTGCCAATCAGATTGCCGGTCCGCTTGCGGCGTTGCCAGGCCCCGACGTTGGTGTTCTGCAGCCCGCGCCAACTGCTAGCGCCCGTCGGGTCGAGGTGGTCTTTGAGGAGACCCTCCACGAGGAAGCCGAAGCGGTTGCGGGCTGGTTAGTCGAGAAGCTCGCGGAGGGCGATACTCCGCCCACCGCCGCCGTTTTGGTCCGTCAGCGTCACCACCAGCGGGCTTTCGTCGAGGCGCTGTCTACTAGGGGGGTTCCCGTTCATGTTCTGGGAATCGGCGGTTTGCTGGATGACCCGGTCGTTGCCGACATCGTGTGCGCGCTGCGCGTTATGACGCACCCGCACGCGGAAACCGAGCTGGTGCGCCTGCTCTCCGGTGGTCGGTGGCGCTTGGGTGTTGCTGACCTGCACGCCCTTGCCACCACGGCCCGCTGGCTTGAAGGCAGAGATGCCAGCGGTAATGCCCTCGATGACCAGGCGAGGTCACACCTCAGGGAGTCGGTGGCTCCCACCGATCACGCGGGGCTCCGAGACGCCCTGTCCTTCATTTCTCGAGCACCCTCCGAGCACCACCAGCGCAAGCACTATAGCGAGGTGGGGCTCGAGCGGCTGGCCGATGCGGAGCGCACACTCAGGGCGTTGAACGACGCGCACGTGGCGACGGTGGACGACGCGATTGCCATGGTGGAGCGCGAGCTTGGTCTTGACCTTGAAGTCCTCGCGCATCCGGGACGCTCGCGCAGTGTGGCGGCCAGGGAAGCCCTGATGGATGCCGTCAACACCTATCTCGCGGTCTCAGAGGATGCCTCGGTGACGGGTTTTGTGCAGTGGCTTGCCGATGCTGAAACCAGAGACAACCTGACTCCTCGCCCAGAACCGGCCGAGCCCGGGTGCGTTCAGGTGCTAACGATCCACGGGTCCAAGGGCTTGGAGTGGGACATCGTCGTCGTCCCCCGCATTGTGGAGGACGAATTGCCAGGGCCTGGCAAAAACAAAAAGGGCTGGGTGAGTCGCGGTGAGTTGCCCTACGTGTTCCGAGGCGATTGCGGAAGCCTTCCCCACTTTGCCTGGCAGGCAGCGACCACCAGGAAAGAAGCCATTGCTGCATTTGGCGAGTTCAAGGAGGCTCTCGAGGCTCACCAGCTCGCCGAAGAGCGACGGTTGATGTACGTCGCGATCACGAGGGCTAGGCACCACCTTCTTCTCAGTGGGGCATTCTGGGCTGCTCAGCAAAACCCTCGGGGCCCCTCAGTCTTTATGAGAGAGCTTGCTGATGCGGGTCTGGTTTCGGCGCTCCCAGTAGCGTCTGTCCACGAGAGCCCCCCCGAGCAGAAGCCAGTGGTGGACCGAATCTGGCCCGGTGATCCACTGGGGACCAGGCGCGCGCTCGTGGAGCGCGCTGCGCAGGCGGTGCTGGATGCCACAGCGCTCACCGGTGTCGCCCCTTCAGATCCGAGGCTGCAGTTGCTTCAGAGCGCGCGAGCACAGTCTGGACACGCACCTCTTCAGTTCCCGGTTCGTATTCCGGCCTCAGCCCTCGAGCGCCTCATCTCAGACCCCGATGCCTACCGTCGCTCCCTACTGCGGCCGATGCCCTCGAAGCCCCAGGCGGCAGCGCTGCGGGGCACGCTCTTTCACCGGTTCGTGGAGCAACGTTTCGCCGATGTGCGCCCGGGCGCTCTGTTTGATATCGATGCCCAGTGGGAGGAACTTTCTGAGTCGTCGCTCTCCATCGAGGCGTGGCGGGAGCGGTTTGAGGCCTCGGAATTTGCTGGCCTTGAACCTGTGGCGATCGAACCCGAGCTTCATGTTCCCATCGGTGGACACATCATCATCTGCAAGATTGATGCCGTATTCCCGACCGAGACTGGCGTGCGGATTATCGACTGGAAGACCGGTCGAGCCCCTACAACCCCCGAGGCGCTAGCTGCGAAAAGCATCCAACTAGCTGCCTATCGCCTGGCGTGGTCGCAATGGTCCGGACTCGATGTCTCGAACATTGAAACGGCGTTCTGGTTTGTGGAAACCGAGAGTCTTGTTGTTCCGGAATCTTTGCCAGATGCGCGCGATCTCGAATTGCTCGTCGCAGGCGCTGTTGCGCGGGTTATTGCGCCAGAGGGTGCTGGGCTTGGCTAATCGGCTGCGTCAACGCCTGGTCTAGATCACCCGAGACGCGGTCGTTGAGGGCGACCAGCATGTCGGTGGCGTCCTGGGTGATGGTGTCGTTGCCTAGGTCCATGCCGTGAAGGAGCCACTTGGCAACATCGAGCTCAGCCCAGAACCGCGCGCGCTGCATGATGTGGCGATCGGCGTGGTTGCGTGCTGAGTGATACGCCGTAACGGTGGTGGCCGAGAAACTTTGGGCGCTTGGAGTGCTGAGCCATGCCATGTCGAGGGCTGGGTCACCCACGCGGAAAGAGCGCCAACCCGTGACACCAAGCACCCGGTTATCCCCGGCCAAGAATCTGCCAAGCCCCATCCGGCCGTGAATGGCGGTGGCTTCGAATTGCCAGAGTGCTCGATCTTCGCAGGCTGTCTCCCATCGTCTCAGCAACGATTGGGGCAACAGCCCCGTTGCAGCCGTGCGATCAACGATGCCTGCTGCCTCGCGCAGAGAGTCGAGCGCGCTGGCGACCACACGCTGGTGGTCGATGAGTGTGGCGGTGGGGAGCTGGTGGATGGCGGCGAGTGCCTGGCCCATGGCGGTGGCGAACTCAGGGGTGAGGTTCTTCGCCAGTGGGCTCTGGCCGGGGAGATAATCGCTGACACTCAGAGTTCTGCCCTGAACATCGAGGGTTCCCACAACCCGTGGAACCTGGAACGGCATGCGTGAGCGGAGGCCCTCGGTGAGTGCTCGTGCGGCGCTGATGCGTTCACTGACGACTGCTTCTTCGGCGTCGCTCGAGGAGAGCGACACCACGAAAGCGTTGCCGTGAACGTCGTGAACGAGGGCCGCATTGCGTTGACCCAAGGACAACTGTTGAGCACTCACAACCTGCAAACCAGGCACCGCGCTGGTCGCCAGCGCCGATAGCATGAGGGGAGTGTGGCTCATGGCTCCAGGGTAAGCGTCGGCTCGCCCGGGCGAGGCCTGCCACACCGAGTGCAGATGTGTGTTCTCGCAGAGTATTTTCTACAACAGTAAAAGGGGTGTCCCGGTGTCCTTGACTCCACGGTTGCCTCTCTCGCGCTCACGAATCAACAGAGATGCGCGCTCACGGAAAATCCCGGGATTTCTTGATTCCGTGTGGGCGCGGCCAGACACCAGGGTGGTTCTGATCTGGCACGGCGAGGCGCTCCTGGCTGCTGATAACGGTGTTGCGCTTGATCTGCGCCCACCCTCGGAGGTTCCAGATTCTCTCCACCGGATTTATTTGGGTGTGACGACGGAAACAGTGGGGGTGCTTGCTGAGGGAACACCGATTGTTGCCGCGGTGCTAGATGATGAGGCCGCTCGTTCACTTGCGCCCGATGTTGCGCGCTGGACGAGTGCCAGAACTTTGGCCCACCAGTTGAATGATCTTGATGCCGGCATTGTCGTTGAGGCGCTGGCTATGGCCAACTGGCACGCCGGGCATTCCTTTTCTCCCGTTACTGGCTCGCCCGCGCTACCCGACCAGGCGGGGTGGGTGCGAGTGGATCAGTCCAGTGGTTCGGATTTGTTCCCTCGGACCGACGCGGCCGTCATTGCACTGGTGACCGATGCGGAGGACCGCATTGTGCTCGGCAGTAATGCGCTGTGGGAATCGCACCGCTACTCGCTACTGGCAGGCTTTGTCGAGCCCGGTGAATCCCTCGAGGCAGCCGTCGTTCGCGAGGTGTTTGAAGAATCAGGTCTAGTAGTCACCAATCCCGTCTATGTCGGGTCGCAGCCCTGGCCCTTTCCAGCATCCTTGATGGTGGGATTCCGGGCCGAGTTGGATCCCGTCGTCGCCATGGATTTGCGCCCGGATGGCACAGAAATTATTGACCTTCGTTGGTTTAGCCGGCAGGAGCTGCTGTCGTCATTGGGCTCGATTACCTTGCCCGGAAAAACCTCTATCGCCAGGGCAATGATTGAGGACTGGCTCGGGGAGACCCTGCCGGACGAGGCGTAATGCTGGACTTGCTCGAAGCCCTTGATGACCAGCAACGCGTGGTTGCTACGACGTTTGATGGCCCGGTCTGTGTATTAGCGGGTGCTGGAACGGGTAAGACGCGATCTATCACGCACCGGATTGCCTATGGCGTCCAGACCGAGCAGTATCAACCCGACCAGATATTGGCGCTGACGTTCACCCAAAAAGCTGCCGCCGAAATGGCGCATCGCGTTCGAGATCTCGGTGTTGACGGGGTTGCCGCCCGCACCTTCCACGCGGCAGCGCTTCGTCAACTGCAGCACTTCTGGCCGATTGTGACTGGCGGGTATTTGCCAGACATCATGCCGAGCAAAGCAACGTTTGTCGCGCGAGCGTTGGAGGGACTGAAGATTCAGGTGGACCAGGCAGTTCTTCGTGACCTTGCCGGTGATATCGAATGGCGCAAAGTCCACGCCTATACCCTCGAGGACTACGCCAAGCACCGTCTCGCAAAAGGCGACACTCTTCCCGGGCTCCTGTCGATTGAAGTGCTTGCAGATATTCACGAGCGCTACGAGAAACTCAAGGATGAAGCCAAGCGCATCGATTTTGAAGACGTTCTCTTGGCAGCGCTTGGCATGTTGGAGAACGAAAAGCGGGTGCTTGACCAGGTGCGGGCACAGTATCGCTACTTCTTGGTCGACGAGTATCAGGACGTTTCGCCCGTTCAACAAAGATTGCTCGATATGTGGCTGGGGGATCGCGAAGACATCGTCGTGGTCGGCGATGCCAGTCAAACGATTTACTCATTTGCCGGTGCCAGTAGTGAACACCTTCTGGAGTTTGCCTCCAGGCACCCCCGGGCCACGGTCATCAAGCTTGAGAAGAATTACCGCTCCGGCCCTCACATCGTGGCCGTTGCCAACCAGATTATGGCCGGCAAGCCCGGCGCGCTCTCGCTGGAGGCAACGAGTGAGGACGCGATTCCGGTAGTCCGGCACCGCGCAGCAAACGACGAGTCAGAAGCGACGTTCGTCGCCACCACGATTGCTGAGTTGGCGGGCAAGGGAACGAGTCTTGATGATTGCGCCATTCTTATGCGCTTTGGAGCGCAATCTCTCGCGCTCGAGACGGCACTGAGGCAGCACGGAATCAGTTTCAGAGTCCAAGGCGCTAAGGCATTCTTCGATGAGCCTCATGTCCAACGGGCTGTCATGGAAATTCGTGGCGCTGCTGTTGCTGGGATTGGCGGAGAACTCCAGGGCGTCGTTGACGACATCCTCTATGGCATTGGGCTGACCGATACTGAACCCGATCATCAGGGAGCCGAGCGTGGTCGCTATGAGGACCTTATGGCGCTTCGTGATTTGGCTAGGCAGGCGTCAGGGAGCATGACGCTGATGGAATTTTCGGACATGCTGGTCCGCCGTTCAGAAACCGGTGACAGTCCGAGCGTTGGCGCGGTGACACTCTCGACCGTGCACTCGGCCAAGGGCCAAGAGTGGCCCGTCGTTTTCCTCGTGGGCCTGGCCGAAGGCCAGTTCCCCATCTCGTATGCGAAGTCGATGGGCGCTGTGGAGGAAGAGCGCCGATTGTTCTACGTGGGAGTGACTCGAGCCAGGGAGCGTCTCGCTCTGAGTTATGCCGAATCGGCGAGAGACCGTGGCCAAACCCGAGAAGCAAGTCGTTTCCTGCGCGAAATCTCGTCGCTTTAGGACAGAACCCGACACCCACAGCCGGCTTTGTCCGTGACGTCTGTGCGGTCAAGGCCCTCACCCTCGGGGGTGATGCGCAGTTGGTAGCGGGGTGAGGGTTTCTCCAGCATGGCAATCGCGTGCCAGGTGGCACGCGTGATGTTCGCAGCTGTGGCGGTGGGCGCTGCCTTACCCCACAGCTGGCTCACAATGGGCACCGATGACCAGGGCAGTGACTCGTCGTTGGTGAGTTCGCAGTGCAGGCAGGCATCGTTACCGGGTGTGATCCTGGGACCGACCGTGATGGCCTGGTCGGTGAAGATGATGGGAGTGTGGGGTTGGTCGAGGCGTAGCCACCTGATGAACTGCTCGGGGTCTGGCACAAAGTGAGCAAGGATGAGCACTTCCCGGGTGGCATCGGGGGGTGGGTTAGCCCCACGGTGAGGGACTCCGTGAAGCCCCATGCCGGCTAGTGCTTGGCTGGCGCGGTCCGCTAGTGCCGGGGAAGCATCCAGCAGAATCTCCCGCGTTGGCCCAGGCGGTGAGCTTGCCAGTACCGGTTGGAGTTGACCAAGAAGCTCAGCCAGGCGCGTGTCATCGACCCCGGAAGCCTCTGCAAACATGCGAAGTCCGGATGATGAAATCCCGCTGGTGAGCTGGTGGAGCAGGAGCAAGAGATCATCCTCCACCTCGTGAAGAATTACCCGGGGTGGGTCAAAACCAATGTGCACTGTGTGGGGGTCCGCCCACACCACGGGGAAGCGTGGGTTGATGGCGAGGGACTCGGGAGACATCCCCTGATAGTGCCGAGTCTGGCGTTGTCGTGGCCGCCCTTATGCACAGGCTATGCGGGGGGTTGTTCCTCATCGAGGAGGTCTCGGAGTGCTTGATCCATGTCATCACCAGGTCCTGCTGGCGCTAGCTGGCGTTGGATGAATCCCTGAGGGTCATCGAAGTCCTGGGAGGTGGGAAGTTGGTCAGGGTGCTCCCAGAGCGCATCACGAGCGCTGGCGCCGAGCGATTCGGTGATCGCCGACCACAGGGCGCTCGCCTCCCTCAGGCGACGGGGGCGTAATTCGAGGCCGACTAACGTCTGGAACGCGCGCTCGGCCGGGCCTCCGCTTGCCCTCCTGCGACGGATAGCTTCCTGGAGCGCGGAGGATTTGGGCAGGCGCACGGTAGCCAACGAGGTGACGTGGTCGACCCACCCTTCAATCAGGGCCAACAGAGTTTCCAGGCGCTCGAGAGCACGGTGTTGCTCCTCAGTGCGCTCGGGGAGCAGGGCACCACTGGCCACCAAGTCGCGCATGGCGTTGGTGTCGGTGGGGTCGAAATTCTCGGCAAGCTCGACAATCCGCTCGGTGTCAATCGTGATTCCCGAGGCAAAATCGCGGATGGCGCTCATGATTCCCAGGCGCAACCAGCGCGCGTGGCGGAAGAGTCGGGCGTGAGCAATTTCACGCACAGACACAAAGATGTCCACCTCGTCCACGGGTGTGTCAAGGCCCTGGCCAAAAGCGCGGATGTTCTGCGCCACCAGCACAGCGTGGACGTCATACTCCGAGCTGCCGTGGATCAGAGGTATTCCGATGTCTCCGCCACTCAAGACCTCTTCGGAGAGCTTGCCCACGACTTGGGCCAACTGAAGCTGAAAGAGCGCGCGGCCGACCTTCTCCATGGCGCCGTTGGCATCGCCGAGCATTCCCTCGAGTCCTTCGGGGAGGTGGCCCTGGAGCATGTGACCGACTGCGCGGGGGATGGCGAGGGCCACGGGCTCGGAGATGGCTTCCCACACGGGGAGGGTTTTTCTGGCCCAGTCTGCCCGAGTGGCGAGCATGGGCGGCTCACCGAGCTCTGCGATGTCGACCACTTCACCAAGCCACAGGTTCGCGACGCCGGCCGCCGTGGAGATGGCAGTGGCTGTTGCAGGGTCAAGCGGTAGTGAATTCTGCTGGGCCACGGACACTGCGTGGTCGCGGGCAGCAAGCGGTGATGGTGTTCCTGTTGCCCCAAATGCGCTGCCCAACTGCGCCATCAACGCCTTAATTTCTTCGGAGTTCACATCGATGCCGGCGGCCTTCATGAACTCGGCGGGATCGAAGTCTTGGTCACCGCTCAAGAAACGTTGGAATGCTTCGCGCAGCTCATCTTCGTTACCGAAATCCGGCAGTCCGGGGGGTGGGGTCTCATCCGACATACCTCCACGCTAGTGCGCAGTTTTCGCGGTGTGAGGGTATTTCGCTCTGAGCTGGTACACGGAATTCGTGGTTATGCTGACCCGGTCTGTCATTTCCAAGGAGCCCCGTGACGATTTTTGAGCAGGATGACCCCACCAGGGTCGTTCAGCAACGCTCCCGCAGGGCGGGCTGGTTGATGTTGAGTCTCACGGCTCTGATTGCGGTGGGTTTGTCTTTGTTGCCGGCTCCCTACGTCATCGATCACCCAGGCCCCACCTTTGACACCTTGGGCGCTGTGGAGACATCCGGCGGCGATGTTTCTCTGATCTCCATCTCGGGTGCGCCCATCTTTGAACCCAGTGGGGAACTTCGGCTGACCACGGTGACGCGCTCTGGTAACCCAGAGAATCTCCCGGGCTGGTTGGACGTTGTCACGGGATGGCTTGATCCCACACGGACCGTCATTCCGGTTGATGTTGCCTATCCGCCAGGCGTCAGCGTGGAAGCAAATCTCGAGGCCGCCCAGATTGAGATGCGCAACTCCCAGCAGGAGTCAGTCGCTGCAGCTCTCGAGTATGTCGGCGTGCCTTACACGAGCCTCCTCGTAGTGTCACAAGCCATGGAGGGCGGCCCCAGCGAAGGGGTGTTGGAGCCAGAGGATGTCATCGTCCAGGCCGCTGGCCAGAGCGTGATGGATGTCAGTCAACTGAGACAGATCATCGCTGACTCGGGTGCTTCGAAGCCCCTGGAGTTGCTGGTTCAGCGCGAGGGCCGCCTGGAAACTGTTGAGGTTGTCCCGAGGCTCTCTGATGGCGAACCCCGTGTTCCTATGATCGGCATCCTGGTCTCTGGACGCTATGAATTTCCGATCGAGGTCGACATTGCTTTGGAAAACGTGGGCGGGCCTAGTGCCGGCCTGGTTTTTGCACTCGGAATCGTAGAGATGCTCTCCGAAGAAGATCTCACTTCGGGCACTGTGATCGCCGGGACCGGAACGATCACCGCTGGCGGAGATGTCGGGAGCATTGGCGGCATTCGCCACAAAATGCTCGGTGCCCTCAACGATGGCGCCAGCCTCTTCTTGGCACCGGCAAGCAACTGCGCCGACATTGTCGGGCACATTCCAGATGGACTGGTCGTTGTTCCCGTGGCGACGCTCGCGGAGGCCGTTGACGCACTCCGACTTTTTGCCACCGGGGAGCCCACACCAACGTGTCCTGGCGTCTCGGGATAGCCCCAGGCATTCTTTGTAGACTGAAGGCCACCCCAACCAAGGAGTCATTCTCTCGTGTCACAAGCAACAGAGCAGTTACTAGGCCGCGGTCGCACCCCCCTCGTCATCACCCTCATCGCATTGGGTGCCATTGTCGCCGGGTTCTTCTTCTTCGCAACCCTGTACACCGAAGTGCTGTGGTTTGACCAGCTCGGTTTCCTCCAAGTCCTGTTCACCTCATGGGGTGGCACCGCGATCATGTTCGTTCTTGGATTCCTCGGCATGTTCGTGCAGCTCTGTCTCACTATTCAAATTGCATACCGATTCCGCCCCGTCTACGCGAAGCTTTCCAGTGAACTGGATCGCTATCGCCAGATGATTGACCCCCTGCGCCGTCTGGCGATGATTGGTCTGCCCGCGTTGCTTGGCGTGTTCTCTGGTCTTTCGACCTCCAGCACGTGGCCGCAGTTCCTTCTGTGGATGAACCGCTCTGACTTTGGCACCGTCGACCCCGAATTCGGTCTCGATGTGAGCTTCTACGTCTTTGAACTTCCGGTCTTCACTTCGGTCGTTGCGTTCCTCTCGACCGTTCTTTTCCTGTCGGCCTTGACTGGTGCTGCCACCGCACTGCTCTACGGGGGAGTGTCCATCAACGGCCGCGAGGTTCGCGTATCCCGCACCATGAGGATTCAGCTTGGCCTGATCGGTTTGCTCTACTTCATCGTCCAGGCCCTTGACCTGTGGCTCCAGCAGTACACGGCTTTGGTGAGCCCCAGTGGTGGCTTCCTTGCTTTTGGTGCTGGTTACACCGAGGTCAACGCAACAATTCCAGCCCGCGCGATCATGGCGGGCATTGCCGTTCTCGTCGCGATCTTGTTCCTTGCGACCGCAATCATCGGTCGTTGGCGCTTGGCGATTGTCGGCACGGCGCTCTACATCGTCTCTGGTCTGGTTCTGGGCCTGGGTTACCCCAGCATCGTTCAGCGTTTCCAGGTTGACCCGAGCGCTAGGACCTTGGAGGCGGAATACATAGAGCGCAACATTGAAGCGACCAGAGACGCCTACGGCGTCTCTGACATCGTCGAGGTTGCTTATGAGGCGTCGACTGACACCAGCGCTGGCGCGCTGCGGTCTGACGCTGAGACCACGGCCAACATTCGCATCATTGACCCAGCGTTGGTTACTGACGCCTTTGCGCAGCTGCAGCAGTTCCGCCAGTACTACCAGTTCCCGCCCTTCTTGGATGTCGGACGCTACGAGCTGGAAGGCGAACGCCAAGACATCGTCATTGCCGCTCGTGAAATCAACCTCGGTGGCTTGAACTCCCAGAGCTGGTACAACAACACCATTGTGTACACCCACGGTTATGGCATGGTCGCCGCTTACGGCAACCAGCGCACCCCCGATGGCCAGCCCAAGTTCATCGAGCAGGGCATCCCTGTCTCTGAATCTCTTGGTGAGTATGAGCCTCGTATTTACTTCGGTGAGAACTCGCCGCCCTACTCGATTGTTGGCGGACCCGAGGGTGGGCCTGCCCTCGAGCTCGACTTCCCTTCCGGTGGAGAGGGCAATGAGAACAACGCGACCTATACCTTCACGGGTGAGGGTGGACCGATTCTTGACTCGTTCTTCAAGCAGTTGCTCTACGCCATGAAGTTCCAGTCTGAGCAGATCATCCTCTCTGACGCCATTACCTCTGAGTCGCAAATTCTCTACGATCGCAACCCCGCATTGCGTGTGTCGAAAGTGGCCCCGTACTTGACTCTCGATAACGACCCTTACCCCGCCATCGTGGATGGCCGGGTGGTCTGGATTATCGATGGCTACACCACGAGCCGCGAGTATCCCTACTCCACGCCAATCGAGGTCTCGACCGCGATTGCTGACACCTACCGTCCAGCTCCCCAGATTGCCTTCGACACCGTGAACTACATGCGCAACTCCGTGAAGGCCACAGTGGATGCATACTCGGGTGAGGTCACACTCTACGCGTGGGACACCGAGGACCCTCTGCTTCGCGCATGGTCCGAGATCTACCCATCGACGATTGAACCTGTGTCAGAAATGTCTGAGGGCCTGCTCGATCACGTGCGTTACCCCTCTGACCTGTTCAAGGTTCAGCGCAGCATCCTCGGCGCGTACCACGTGACCGACGCTGGAACCTTCTACTCGGCCGAAGATGAGTGGGTTACCCCCAATGACCCGGTATCCAACCCTGCGGCACCTCGCCTGCAGCCCGCCTATTACCTGACCATGGAGATTCCTGGCAGCGATGCGCCCGCGTTCTCGCTGTACTCGACCTTCATTCCCCGGGCAACTGGTGAGGCGTCTCGTAACGTGCTCTATGGCTACCTCGCGGCAAACGCTGACTACGGTCCCGACTACGGCAAATTGACGCTGCTGCGTCTGCCGAAGCAGACCACTGTCCCTGGCCCCGGTCAGGTCCAGGCCCAGTTTGACTCGGATGCCAACGTTGGTCAGCAGCTCAACCTGCTGCGTCAGGGCCAGACCGAGGTTATTTCTGGAAACCTGTTGACCTTGCCGGTTGGTGGCGGTCTGCTCTATGTCCAGCCCGTCTATGTTCGCTCGACGGGTGACACGTCCTATCCGCTGCTGCGGAAGATTCTGGTCTCCTTCGGCGAAAAGATTGCCTTC
>CAZQIH010000015.1:0-15164 GCA_964593715.1 uncultured Microbacteriaceae bacterium | reverse complement strand
CACCGGCGCCGACGGTCGCACCGACACCTCCGCCACCGTCTCTGCCTGGACTGCGGGGGCTCAACGCGCCACCTGGAAACGGGGGTGGATCCACAGAGAACCGAGGAGCAACCAACAACGGTGGGCAGAACGGTAGCGGGTCGAACCCGGGCTCGGCGTTCAGCGGCAAGTCGACGATTGACTTGGGTGTTCCCGCGCAAACAAACGCTGCCACTTCTCAGAGCCCGCAAGCGCCTGCGGAACCCCCTGTCAGCTCGAATTCTGCCGGTCGCCGAACCGTTAACGAACTGTCCCAAGAGAACCTTGGTGGTTTCCAGCCGGGTGTGACCACATATATCGAGATTCTTGGTGCCAGGACTGCCGCGCGCTTTGTCGTCTCTGACACCACACAGATTGATCAGTTCACCCTCATTCGGGCCATCGAGGCGTCAGTTCCAACGCAGGCGGCTAACTTCTTTGCTATCGAGTCGGTTCAGCCGGTGAACCAGCCGATCGTTCCGGCCGCCTGGACCATCGAAGAGCGTGCAGGCGTGACAGAGTTCTTTGCAGGCGCCGGGTTGCCGGAGCCTAGAACGCTTGCAGATCTTGACGTCAATGATTACTCGCAGTGGCTGTTGGTGACCGCCAACTCGAGTACTTATGCGCCTGGCACCCAGGTGTACTTGACCCTCACGTCTGAGCCACTGGTGCTCGCCAGTGCGGTCGTAGGGCGCGATGGCACGGCTAATCTCTCGGGAACGCTGCCGGTGGAGTTCCTGACCGCTGGAGAACACCGCGTTCGCCTTGTCGGTATCCGGGCTCTTGATGGTGTCTCGGTCGATGATGAAGGTGAAGTTCAGGTCAGCCCTGAGCTACTCGAAGAGATCGAGCGCTTCGACCTTGGCACCCAAGCGACGATTGCGGTGATCGGGCCGAACACCCAGGGCGCCAACCACGTCGCGCTGCGTGTGATTCCGCTGATTCCGGTGGCGCCGTGGTGGACGCTCTGGTTGATCCTCGTTGGTGCGCTCATTGCGCTGGCCGTTCGGTTTGTGCCGGTCCGGACGACCCGAGTTCGTCGGATTACCAATGTGGTCATCGGGGCCGTGGCTTTGGTTCCTGCGGTAATCCTTGGGTGGCTCTCCACGGTGACAGCGGTTGTGTGGTGGGGTCTGGGTCTTGGTCTAGCGGCTGTTGCTCTCTCAGCACTTGGCCCCTACCGTAAGGCCGATAAAGACGAGCCGGCTGGTTCTAGGCGCTCTTAGCTAAGGCGTTTTGCCATGAAGACGCTCATGGGGTCTTCGGTGTAGCGGCTAAAGGGAGGGATGGCGACGTAGCCACGTCCGCGGTACAGCCCCAGTGATTCTTCTTGGTAAATGCCGGTTTCTAACCTGAGTTCGACAAGACCTCGCGCAATGGCGTCAGCTTCTAGGTAATCCATGAGGCCAGTGGCAACGCCCTGGCCGCGTGAAGTGCTCTCCACAAAGAGACGCTTGATTTCTCCGGTGCCGGACTCTTGATCCTCGACAAGAAGCCCGACACACCCGATGGGTGTGGTCGGGGAATCGTCTGTGAACGCACCGAGCAGCAGGTTCGGCGCAGTGGAGAGCTCCTCGGCAGAAACGAGATGGTTGCTCTCGGCTGGGTACAGAGCTGCCACGTACGAGTCGGAGCTGGCAAAGAGATCGCTGGCGCGGCTGGCGCTCAGCGCCCTCACCGAGAACGTCATGCCGCCGGCACTGCGAGTCTTTCAACTCGCTGTCCCGTGAACGCGGAAATGATGTCGAAGTCCTTGTCGACGTGGAGGACAGTCATGGCTTCACGCTCCCCGAGTGCTGCTACCAGCAAGTCGGAAATTGACGGAGCTCTGTGAGACCCGGTGACCATGAGCGAGCGCTGAACCTCGAGAGCACGTTTTTCGTCAGCTGGAATGGAGAAAACGCTGACGAGGTTGGTGATCAGTGGCGATCCAAAAACTCGGGCGTGGTCAGCAGGAGACCTCGTCGAGTACCCAATCTCAAGCAAAGTTGCCGTCGCAACACCGACTAGGCCGCGCTGAATACGTTCGGTCCACAGACCGCTATCCGGCGAGTGACTCAGGTTGAAAAATGCTGATGTGTCGAGAATCCAGCGTTCTAGCGCCATGCGCCACGCATGATTTCAGGGTCTCCCAAATCCCCAACGAGTTCTCGAATGGCGAGGAGCTCTGCGCGCTCAATCGGCGCTCGTTCATGAAGTTCCCTCGAAAGGATTGTCGTGATCAGCGAGTTCCGCGATACTCCTTGCGCACTCGCGCGTTCATCCAAGAGCGCGAGAGCTTCGGCGCTGAGGCCGCGGATTAATATGTCGGGCATCGGAGACTCCTCGAGTGAGTGATACTGCACGATAGCACTCGCCTCCTCTGATGACCATGTTGGTCGCATCATCACGATAACCAGGCACCAGGCGAGGCGAGAGAGTTATCCACACGACCGTCGCGCTAAAGCTGACCTTGATCCAGCGTGCCAGCTGGAGTTCCATACATCTCCAGCACCTGCGTCTCGGATTCGAGGAGACCCTCGAGTGATGCGCGCAGGCGCTTCACTGGCTCGAGGGTCAGGTGTTCCTGCCAGAGCTCTCTAGTGGTCCACTTCTCGATCAGGACCAGGTGGCCACCTGTTTCTTCATGGAGGGCATAGAGCTCACAGCCGGGTTCTTCGTGAACATCCGGGATGACCGCTTCGAGGGCCGCGCGGACAGCATCGCGCTTGCCGGGGTGGGGGTAGAAGGTGGCGATGACGACGCAGGGCTTAGACATGGTCCCCACCCTACGCCCGGGGGAGTTGTCCCCGGGGGAATGAGAAGTTTGAGAATTGGTCCGCAACGGGCTCGGTAAACTGGCTGTTATGAGCAGTGGGAAAAAGAGTTTTAGGGGCCTGGCGGTCATCATCGCCGGATTCGTCGTATTTGTGGCAGCCGGCATTGGTTTTGCCCTCACTGCACTTCCTCAGGTGGGAATGAACGATGGCGCGCTTGCCGGTGGCGAGAACCCTCTGACTTATCAGCCAGCTCTTATTGCCCCCAAGTCCACCGATGGTTTTGGTGCCGGTGATGAGGTTAAGCAAGAGGTCGTTCTGGTCAGCGTGCCAGCCGAGAATGTCGAGGCGACGCTTGCGGCGATTCCCGACGCTGTGGTCATCTATCCGGCGACAACGGGCACTACGGTGATCGCGGTGCCGAAAGACCAGGTCTCCCTCGTTCCCTCGGAGGACGCCGTGGTGGAGGACAACACCGGCCTCACCACTTTTGAAGATTTCACCGAGCAAGATGCCCCATCCTGGGGTCTTGACCGTCTCGATCAAGGGGCTCTGCCCCTGGATGGCACCTACCGGTGGGCCTCTGGTGGTAGCGGGGTTCGCGTCTATGTTGTCGACACCGGTGTGAACCTCTCCCACAGCGCTTTCTCCGGCCGGCTAGCTGATGGCTTCAGCGCAATTCCCGATGGCCGCGGAGTAGATGACTGCAACGGTCACGGCACCCACGTCGCGGGGACCGCCGCGGGCGGGTCTGTGGGCGTGGCCCAACAGGCCATCATCGTGCCGGTTCGTGTGTTGAACTGTGATGGCTCGGGGTTTGGCTCTGATGTGTTGGCTGGAATCGACTGGATTGTGAAGACCCACCCGGGTGGGCCCGCCATCATTAACTTCAGTCTCGGCGGTGGGTTCTCCGCCGCGTTGAACGCTGCGGTGGAAAACGCAGTGTCGAGAGGCTTCATCGTTGTGGCCGCTGCTGGTAACTCCAGTGCAGACGCTTGTGGTGTTTCCCCGGCGTCAGCAGGTGGTGTGATCGCTGTAGGGGCCAGTACCTCGAGTGATAACTGGGCTTCCTTTAGCAACTACGGTTCCTGCGTCGATGTGGTGGCCCCAGGCGATGGCATCCTTTCCAGCTGGATTGGTTCATCCGGTGCGACTGCGGTGTTGAGTGGAACGAGTATGGCTGCCCCGCACGTAGCGGGCATGGCTGCTCGTTTCCTGCAGGCAAGCCCGGGTATTGGCCCCTCTGGAATCTTGGAAACTCTCCAGGGTCAAGAAGAGCTCAGCGGAGTTAGCGATGCGCCCTCCGGCACCACGTCGCTGCTTGCCGCCTGGGAAGAAGTCCAGATCGAAGAAGATGACGAGCTTGAGGAAGACGGCCCAGGACGCGACGGCGTTCCCCCAGGACAGGCCAACCGCGCTAATGGGGCTCCCGGCCTTGAGCGAGCTCCAGGTCTGCAAAACAACCAGGGGCTCGAGCGCGCTGCCCAGGCTCGGGAGAACTCTGCAACCCGAGGAGCTCAAGAAACCCTTCGCACGCCAGGGCGACCCTCGTCCCTCACCATGGCCTTGGCCAGTGAGACCGCGGTGCGTGTGTCGTGGGCAGCACTGAATCCTGCCCCCACAACAATCGAAATTAAGTGGTGGGCGCGAACAAGCGACCCCGCCAGCGCCCAGAGCGCCACCGTCGCTGGCGATGCAACCTCCTTCACGATCGATGGCTTGAGTGCCACCGTCGTCTACGAGGTCTCCGTCACCGGTGTCGCAGCCGCGGAGGGCCAAACCGTAGTCGGCGCGACAACGACAGGGTCCTTCATGATTCCCAAGCCCAAGCCGGTTGCGCCGGAGACGCCTGGCAACAAGCCAGAAACCCCCGGCGCACCCAACACTCCAGGTGCACCCAACGTGGACGGCGATTCCTCTGGCGGTGGGCAGGGTTCACGCCCGACACCGCCCGGACTTCAAGATGGCGGCCCTCCGGGTCGCCCCAACCGATAGCGGCTAGTGCCCCGTTGGTTGTTCGTGCCCTGGAGCACGTTGTCTGTGCTCGTGGGCGCCCTGTTTGTGGTGTCCTTGGGCTCTGATGTGTGGGAAGCCTACTTGGCGCTTTTTGTCGCGACCGTTGGCGCGCAGACCATTGTGATGTGGTGGATGCGCCGAGGAGCCCGCTAGAGACCCCCTAGGATTTAGGGGTGGATGCAGCCCTTATTACATCCATGGTGCTGTTCTCCTGGGCAATGGCTCTCACTCCTGGACCCAACAACACGGTTCTCTTGACGCTCTCTGCGGCCTATGGCCCGCGCAGCGCCATTCCTCACCTTGTCGGCATCGTCATTGGTGTCAGTGTCATGTTTGGCGCTATTTCTGCGGGCCTGGGCGCGTTGTTTCTTGCGTATCCCGTGGCCTATCAAGTGCTCAAGTGGGTGGGTTTTGTCTACATTCTCTGGATGGCATGGGGCATCCTGCGCGCTGCGTCACCAGATTTCAGTGACGCCACTGGCATCCCCACGGGCTGGGTCCGCTCGACAATCTTTCAAGTGGTGAACCCTAAGGCGTGGATTGTGATTGGGACATTCGTCACGGCGTTTGTTCCCACCACTCTTGGGGTCTGGCCAGTGGTGCTCTCAGGCCTCATTTTCCTTGGTGCGACCTTGCCCATCTCGCTAATCTGGATTGGCGCCGGTCATGTGGTGGGCCGCCTGCTGACCACACCAAAGTCCAGGAGGATATTCACCACCATCATGGCCGTGGCTCTCGTGGGGTCCATGATCCCCGTGTTGTTTCTCTAGAGAGGTGTTGTCGTGTCTGGCCCGGTAGTGGTTCTTGATGGTGGCTTGTCCACTCAGTTGGAGCGCCACGGCGCTGACTTCTCCGGCCGGCTCTGGACGGGCAAAGCCCTTCTAGAAAAACCTGACGTGGTGGAGCGCGCTCACCGCGATTTCGTCGAGGCAGGTGCAGCAATTATTTCTACCGCGAGCTATCAGGTCTCGCGCTCTGGCTTTGTTGCCGAGGGCCTTACAGCTGAAGACGCCGACGTGGCGCTCACCAGAAGTGTCGAGATTGCCCGGGCAGCAACTGCTGGAACACGCGTCAAGGTCGCGGCGAGCGTTGGGCCCTACGGCGCCACCTTGCACGATGGCTCTGAATACCGGGGCAACTACGGGGTGGACCAGGCGACACTGGAGGATTTTCATCGCGAGCGCATCGCCGTGTTGGCAGCAGCCAAACCCGATTATTTTGCCGTGGAAACAATCCCCGAGATTACCGAGGCCAAGGCTGTCGTGGCGGTCTTGGCTGACTACCCGGAGATCCCGGTGTGGGTGTCCTTTAGTTGTGGGGATGATGCGCACCTGGTCTCCGGTGAAACCATCGAAGACGCAGCGAGGGCGGTGTCCGTGCTGCCTCAGCTTGTCGCGATCGGCATGAATTGCGTTGCTCCGGAGAATGTCGCACCTTTAGCCAGGCGGATCGCCTCGGTGACCGACACCCCCATCATCGGCTATCCGAACCGGGGCGGTCAGTGGGATTCGGCGACGAACACGTGGTCTGGCCAAACACCCAAAACCTTGGCCCAGTGGTGGCCGGAATGGCACGCCGCTGGAGTGTCCTTCGTCGGTGGCTGTTGCGGCCACGACGCTGCTGCGATCTCAGAACTTCGGGACGCTCTCGAGGACTAGTGCTTGATGATCCGCACGGGCTCAGTGTCTGAGAGCGGTGTGGCATCCCGACCGCGCAAATCAGGCAGCGAATTCTTATAGATCGCCGGGATGATCATCCCGATGAAGGCAAAGATCGAGGCGGCGACAAAGCCGCCCAGGGGACCAAAGCCGTCCACGGCAAACCCCGCTACCGCCGAGCCAAGCGCCGCGCCGGTGAGTTGGCCAGAGCCCATCCAGCCATACGCCTCAGCGGTGTCAGAAAACTTGACGCTCGAGGACACAATCGCAAACATGACGGCAAGCGCCGGTGCGATACCGGCGCCCGCGATGAGCAGGGCGCCGGCGATCCACCAGAAGTCGAGGATGATGCCGGCTAGCGCAATACCGATGAAGACAGCGACCATGCGAACAGCGAGCGCCCAGGGTCCAATGGGGACATGGCCGAGAGCCAGGCCGCCGATTAGTGATCCGATTGCCCAGACCGCCAGTACAAATCCAGCTTCTGGGCCACCGTGGCCAAAGACAGCGACGACGGCGACTTCCACGGCACCGGCTGCACCAATGAGAAGGAAGCCGACCACTGTGGTGAGCAGAACAGCTGGCTTTTTGAGGACTGAGCCCATTTTCGTTTTGCTGACAGGAATCTTCACGGTTCCCAGTTCTGGGCGCAGCAGAAACCACAGCCCACCCAGGATCAAGAGCGCCAGGGCCAACATGATGGCGGCCTCCGTGGAGACCTGAGTGGCCATGAACACTGTCACCACTGGACCGGCAATCCAGATTAACTCCTGGGCTGAGGCATCGATCGAGAAAAGCGGCGTCAACTGTTTGGAGTTCACCATGGTGGGGTAGATGGTGCGCACGGCCGGCTGAATGGGCGGCGTTGCCAGGCCGCCAATAAAGCCAACAGCAATGTAGAAGCCAATGGGGGCAACTACGTAGGCGACGGCGACCATGCTCGCCGCGGCAACAATGATCGTGACCGTGATGACGCTGCGCATCCCAAGGCGCCCCATCAGACGGGACGTGACCGGCCCGGCGATGGCTTGGCCAAGACTTGTGGCTGCCAACACGAGGCCAGCGAGCCCGTAGGAGTTAAACATCTGCTCGATGTGGAGAAGGTAGGCCAGAGAAATCATTCCCGAGGGCATGCGTGCCGTGAGCTGTGCCGCAATGATTTGGGCGACACCCGGAGTTCTCAACAGGTTGGCGTATCTTTTCACAACCTCCTTAGCCTACGGGCTCGGTTGTGGTGTCGGTGGTCAATGAAATAGTGCTCTCTAGGGCCGGGAGTACTGTCGCGTTTCCTGTGGAAAACCCCCTCTAGTTATCCACAGGTGTGGATGACACGCCCACAATATGTGGGGTATACAAATTGTCAGCACCGGCATATATAGTGGTCGAGCTGCCAAAGGAAAAGTGTCTTCTAGAACACCGCCGGAGACGTGCACACCATCATTTCGACACATTTTGCGGTCCCCGCGGACCAGAAGTAAGGAGACAACACCGTGACAATCACAGTGGTCAAGCGCGACGGCACGAAAGAGCCCTACGACGCGAACAAGATCAACCTGGCTATCGAGGCAGCAGCAGTGGGGCTGGACGACTCGATCACCTGGGTTACCCAAATTGCCAGTGAGCTCGAATTGACCCTGTTCGATGGCATCACGACCCAGCAGCTTGACGAAGCCGTCATCCAGGTTGCCCTTCAGAATGTCAAAGATGACCCTGCTTTCGATGTGGTGGCAGCCCGTCTGCTCGTTAAGACCATTTACAAGCGCGTACTCGGTGACTACGAAAGCCCCGAAGAGCTGAAGGCCCTCCACGCGAAGCACTTCGCTGAGAACGTGAAGCGCGGTGTGGAAGAAGGCTTGCTCGATGAGCGCCTCGTCCAGATGTTTGATTTTGACCGTCTTGCTGCAGCACTTGAGCCCAGCCGCGATGAGCTGCTGAAGTACATCGGTGTTGTGACCCTCAACAACCGCTATGGCATCAAGGGCCGCAACGGCGACCCCCTCGAGGTGCCCCAGTACTTCTGGATGCGCATCGCGATGGGCCTGTCTTTGAACGAGAAGGACCCCACCACTCAGGCCCTCAAGTTCTACGAAAAGATGTCGAAGCTCGAGTACTTGGCCGCAGGTTCGACCCTGGTCAACGGTGGCACCAGCTACCCCCAGCTCGCCAACTGCTTCGTCATGGAAATGCAGGACGACATTGAGCACATTGCGAAGACCACTCGCGATGTCATGTGGTTGACCAAGGGCACCGGTGGAATTGGTCTTGCTGTGACCAAGCTGCGCGCTCAGGGATCGCCGATTCGCTCGAACAACACCACGTCGACTGGCCCTATCCCCTTCATGCACACCATTGACTCGGTGCTTCGCGCCGTGAGCCGCGGTGGCAAGAAGTTCGGTGCGCTGTGCTTCTACATGGAGAACTGGCACATGGACTTCCCCGAGTTCCTTGACCTTCGCCAGAACTCTGGTGACCCCTACCGCCGTACCCGTACCGCCAACACCGCGGTGTGGATCTCGGATGAGTTCATGAAGCGCGTCGAAAACGACGAGCCCTGGTATCTCTTCGACCCGCTCGAGGTTGCTGACCTGAACGAGCTCTACGGTGCTGCATTCTCCGCTCGCTACGCCGAGTATGTCGAGATGGCAGAAGCCGGCAAGCTCAACATGTTCAAGAAGATCGGTGCCAGGGAGCAGTTCAAGGCAATCCTGATCTCCCTCCAGGGCACCAGCCACCCGTGGCTGACCTGGAAGGACACGATCAACAACCGTGCCATCAACAACAACTCAGGCACGATTCACCTCTCGAACCTCTGCACCGAGATCTGCTTGCCACAAGACGTTGACAACGTTTCCGTCTGCAACCTTGCCTCTATCAACCTGTCCCAGCACGTGCTGGATGGCGCCATGGACTGGGCAAAGGTTGAGGAGAGCGCGCGCATTGCCGTGCGCCAGCTCGACAACCTGATCGACATCACGCGCTCCAGCGTGAAGGAGGCGGATTTCTCTAACGAGCAGAACCGCGCCGTCGGTCTTGGCGTCATGGGCTTCACCGATGTCATCGAGCGTTTTGGCTTCAGCTACGAGAGCGAAGAAGCCTACGACTTGATTGACGAAATCATGGAGCACGTCTCCTATGCAGCCATCGATGAGTCGGCGAACCTCGCTCGTGAGCGCGGCTCATACCCGAACTTCGAGGGTTCACGTTGGTCGCAGGGCATGGTGCCTCTCGACACCATCGACTTGACCGAGGCTGACCGCGGCGTTCCCGTCGAGGTCAACCGCACCACTCGTCTGGACTGGGATGCTCTGCGCGCAAAGGTCAAGGGCGGTATGCGTAACGCAACCCTCATGGCCATCGCACCCACCGCATCGATTGGTCTCGTTGCCGGTACGACTCCTGGTCTTGACCCCCAGTTCTCGCAGATCTTCAGCCGTTCCACGAGCTCGGGTAAGTTCCTCGAGGTCAACCGGAACCTGGTTGAGGCACTGCGCGAGCGTGGCCTGTGGGAGCGCACCCGCGAAGACATTCTTCGCAGCCAGGGTGACATCCAGAGCCTTGACCTGATTCCTCAGGACTTGAAGGACATCTTCAAGACCAGCTTCCAACTCTCGCCCTTTGCCTTCCTTGAGGTGGCGGCCCGTGCGCAGAAGTGGATTGACCAGGCGATTAGCCGCAACATGTACCTGGAGACCAGAGACATCGATGACTTGATGTCGATCTACTCCGGAGCGTGGAAGCGTGGTGTCAAGACCACGTACTACCTGCACATGAAGCCACGCCACACTGCAGAGCAGTCGACCGTCAAGGTCAACAAGGCCGAGCAGATCAATGACTCTGACGCCTCCGCTCCTAAGAAGGGCTTTGGCGCAGCAGGGGGTTCAGCAGAACCCGTCGCCGCCGGCAGTGCCCCGGCCCCCAAAAAGGGCTTTGGCTTCTCCGGAGCTAAGGCGGCCGAGTAATGAACACTGAAACCCTCGACGGTTACGTCGTGCCAACAGACCCTATGGACTTGCTGCAGTGCGATAGCTGCCAGTAGTCCTCCGCCACACAAACAACGATCTATAGAAAAGGAACAAAACAATGGGAATCCTCGGACAGGGAGTACAAGAAGGTCTGCTGCTTAAGCCTGTGAAGTACAAGTGGGCAATGGACCTCTACGACCAGGCTGTTGCTAACACCTGGTTCCCCAACGAAATTCAGTTGGGTGAAGACATCGCTGACTTCAAGAAGATGACGGACGAAGAGCGTCACGCCATCACCTTCTTGATGAGCTACTTCAACCCCAGCGAGTTGCTGGTCAACAAGGCACTCGCATTCGGTGTCTACCCTTACATCAACGCTCCCGAGGCGCACCTCTACCTCGCCAAGCAGATGTGGGAAGAAGCCAACCACTGCATGAGCTTCGAGTACGTCCTCGAGACGTTCCCGATCGACCGCGAGGCTGCTTACGCCTCTCACGTCGAGGTCCCCTCAATGGCCCGCAAGGAAGACTTCGAGGTCAAGTTCATCCGCCGGATGACCGAAGACACCATCGACATCACGACCACCGAGGGCAAGCAGGACTTCGTGCGCAACCTCGTTGCCTACAACGTCATCCTCGAGGGCATCTGGTTCTACTCGGGCTTCATGGTCGCGCTCAGCTTCCGCCAGCGCAACCTGCTGCGTAACTTCGGTTCGCTCGTGGACTGGATTGTTCGTGACGAGAGCCTGCACCTCAAGTTCGGTATCAACCTGATCCTCACGGTCCTGGAAGAAAACCCCGACCTGCAGACTCCGGAGTTCGCTGCCGAGATCCGCCAGATGATCCTCGACGCTGTCGAGATGGAAGAGGCCTACAACCACGACCTCCTCCCCAATGGCATCCTCGGTCTGAACGCGAACTACATCAACCAGTACGTCAAGTACTTGGCTGACCGTCGCCTCGAAGAACTCGGCTTCGAAACCGAATACAACGTCACCAACCCCGCAAAGTGGATGGCCACCGCCAACGACACTCTGCAGTTGGTGAACTTCTTTGAGTCAACGAACACCTCTTATGAGGTCAACGCAACGTCGACTAAATAAGCGGGTGTTTCACTAAACTCAGCACTAGGTCAGTGGGAGGAGACAGCGACGGAGTCTCCTCCCACTGCCATTGTGTGAGGGTATGGGGCATGTGAGGATAGGGATATGAAAACTCCAGCTGGCCAACTCTCGCTCACTCTCAACACCGGGGATGTCATTCCTCAACTGGGGGTTGGCGTATTCAAAGTCGATGACGAAGTCTGCGAGCAGGTTGTCCTAGACGCCCTGGAGGTGGGCTACCGCCACATCGACACCGCGATGATCTATCGCAACGAAGGTGCTGTGGGACGTGCGATTGCCAAGAGTGGCATCCCTCGCGATGAACTCTTTGTCACCACCTAACTCTGGAACTCTGACCAAGGCAGTGAGACCGCTGCCAAGGCCCTGCAGACCAGCCTTGATCTCTTGGGCCTTGACCAGGTCGACCTCTACCTCATCCACTGGCCAGCACCGCTGCGCGACCAGTTCGTGGAGACCTGGTTGGTTCTTGAAGACCTCCACCGCGCAGGCCTCACCAAGGCCATTGGTGTTTCGAACTTCCAGAAAGAACACCTCGAGCGCGTGCTGGAGGCTGGCAGCATCGTTCCCGCCGTCAACCAGGTTGAGCTGCACCCTGCGTTCCAGCAGCGCGAGCTGCGCGCATTCCAGGAGCCGCTGGGTATTCTCACCGAGGCGTGGGGGCCACTGGGCCAAGCGAAATATGATCTCGCCGAACTGCCAGGCCTTGCCGATATCGCGAAGGCTCACGGCAAGAGCATCGCCCAGGTTGTTCTGCGCTGGCACCTGCAAGAGGGCATCATCATTTTCCCCAAGTCTTCTCAGAAGGAGCGCCTGCGGGAGAACCTTGATGTCTTCGACTTTGAACTCACAAGCGATGACATGGCTGCCATCGCAGCGATGGATGCCGATCGTCGGGTGGGCACCCACCCGGATGATGGCAACTGGTAAGTGTCGATGAGTCGCCTCGGCGACGCGGTTAGTCCCTATCTTCGCTCTCACGCGAGTCCGCCCGTTGACTGGTTCCCCTGGGGGGAAGAAGCCTTCGAGGTTGCCAAGCAACGCGATGTTCCGGTTCTAATCTCCATTGGCTATCAGACCTGCCACTGGTGTCACGTGATGGCCCGGGAAAGCTTTGCCAACACCGAGATTGCTGGCCTCATCAATGAAAACTTCGTTGCCATCAAAGTGGACCGGGAAGAGCACCCTGATGTTGATGCGCTCTATATGGCGCAGGCTGCGGCCTTCACGGAGAACCTCGGCTGGCCACTCACCATCTTTGCCACCCCCGAGGGGGCGACGTTTTATGCCGCCACCTATTTGCCACCGCAGTCCGCTCACGGTCTGCCCTCCTTCCCCGAAGTAATTGCGGCGGTCTCGAAGGCATGGCAGGAGAAGCGCGACGAGGTCCTTACAAGCTCCCGCTCGCTCGTTGAGGCGTTGGCCGCTCACCGAGGGGCATCTGCTGGAACTGGCGCCATACCCACAATCGACCAGCTCTCGGTGATCGTGGATGCCTTCATCGCTCAAGAGGACTCCGAGCACGGGGGCTTTGGTGGGGCGCCTAAGTTCCCGACCACGCCAGTGGTCAACATCTTGCTATCGGAAGCGGCTGGCTCGAACGCCGAAGCGGGCGCGCTTGCAGCGCGACTGCTTGCCACCTATGCGGGTTCTCCCCTGAGGGACGCCCTCGAGGGTGGTTTCTTTCGTTATTCCACGATGCGGGACTTCAGCGATCCCCACTATGAGCGCATGCTCTTTGATAATGCCGGCTTGTTGCAGGCCTACTCGCGCATCGGCATGATCGACATTGCTGCTGGCATTGTGGCGTTCTTCCGTAATCAGCTCTTTGTTGGTGGCGCTCTTGGCTCAGCCCAGGACAGCGAGAGCATTATTGACGGGGTTTCCAGTGAGGGAGGCTATTTCGCACGGAACGCGAAGGAGCGCGCCCTGTTGGCTCCACCAGCCATCGACGACAAGGTCGTCACTGGCTGGAACGGTCTTGCTCTGGAAGGGTTGGCACTTGCCCACCGGGCGGGGGTTGCCGGGGATCCTGGAACACTCGGGCTCGATATCGCCCGGTGGCTGTGGGACAACCATGTCCGAGGGGACGGGTCACTCGTCCGAGTGTCACGCGATGGGGTTCTCTCCACTGCGGTCGCGACGGCGGAGGACTACGGCGGGTTGTCACTGGGTCTGTTGGAGCTGGGGCTTGCACTCGCGGATGTGGACTTAGTGGCACAGGGTCGCACGCTTCTTGATTACTATCGAGCGCTTCCTCCAGAGGCGACCACCGATCCACTGGCGTCACGGCACGGGATGAGTGGGACTGGAGACATCTCCGAGGGGGCAAGCCCCTCGGGCGTTGCCTTGCTTGCTCTCGCGGCGCTTCGGCTTGCAAGCCTCACGGGCGAGGGTTCCTATCGCGAATGGGCAATGCAACTGGTGTCACCGTTTATCGCGCACGCGATGGCGATGCCTCTGGGAAGCGGGGGAGTGCTGCGCGTGCTCTCGGAGCTTGCCAGGCCTGCCCGGGACATTGTTGTGGTCGCAGACCACGTGAATGATCTTGTGTTGCGAGCGGAGGGCCTGTGGCATTCTGCTGCCGTTGTTGCTGTGGTCACCGGAGCACAGGCACAGGAATTTGTGACGCGGGGCTTCTCGCTGTTTGAGGGCCGCACCGATGGGTCGGTGCCCGTCGCGTATTTGTGTGAGGGCGGTGTGTGTCGCATGCCGATCACCACAATCGAGCAGCTTGAGGTGCACCTGGCAGGATAGGGCTCGTGCTGATTGTTGCTGCGACCCCCATTGGAAACCTGGGTGATGCGTCCCCGCGGCTCAAAGAAGCCCTGACAACGGCCGATGTCATCGTCGCTGAGGACACGAGGGTCGCCAAATCCCTGATTCGCGCATTGGACCTCACAACTCACGCACGGTTTGTCTCAGCCAACGAGCATTCCGAGTCCGCTGGGGTCGATGAGATTGTGACCCAGGCGATTAGCTCGAGCGTCCTGCTTATCTCTGATGCCGGAATGCCGCTGGTGAGCGACCCGGGCTATGTGCTGGTCTCCACGGCTAGGGCTCGGAACATTCCGATTACGGTGATCCCCGGGCCAAGCGCTGGTCTTAGCGCCCTAGCCGTCAGCGGACTTCCGACCGATCGGTTTGTCCACGAAGGCTTCATTCCCAAAAAGGGTCGCACCGGATATTTCGAGTCTCTAGCCAGCGAACCACGCACGCTGATCTTTTTTGAATCTCCGCATCGCCTGGCGCAATCGCTGCGGGAAATGGCCGAGGTTTTTGGTGCGGATCGCCTGGCCTGTGTTGCCCGGGAAATCACGAAGATGTTCGAAGAGATCGCCTGGGGTACCCTCGGCGAATTAGCAGAGCGCTTCTCCGGCAACGTCAAGGGAGAAATCGTGGTGGTGGTGGGTGGTGCGCCCAGTCGAAGTGGTGATCTCGCCGGAGCACTCGAGGCTGTTCAGGTCTTGATGGACGAGGGCGTCAAACGCTCGGAAGCCTGCGCCAGCGTGGCCAAAGAGTGGGGTATCCCGAAGGGAGAGCTCTATCGCTCGAGCGTCGAGAGCGATAAAGAGTAGAACCCACCGAGCGCTACGCTCGAGGGGTTGTCACTATCCAAAGGATTTCGCGTGAA
>CAZQIH010000014.1:0-15299 GCA_964593715.1 uncultured Microbacteriaceae bacterium | reverse complement strand
CCCTAGCGATAGCAACTCTCTGCTGCTGGCCACCAGAGAGCTCACTCGGCTTGCGCTTGAGGAACGGAGTCAACCCCAACAGCTCGGCAAGCTCTTCAACCCTGGCGGCAATCTCTTCTTTGCTGGGCTTCTCGGAGGAAACCTTCAGAGGAGAGGCGATGTTGTCAAAGACAGAGAACGCCGGGTAGTTGATGAACTGCTGGTACACAAAGGACACTGACCGGTCGCGAACATTGGTCTCGGTAATGTCGAGGCCGTTCAAGGTGATGGTGCCCGAGGTCGGCTTGGTGAGACCAGCAATGATGCGCATGAGGGTTGTCTTACCTGCAAGGTTTGGCCCGACCAGCACGTTAATGCCGGCGCCAAAGTTCACGGTGACGTCAGAGATCCAGTTCTCACCGCCTTCAACCAGGCTGATGTTATTTAGCTCAAGACCCATTGTGAGCTGCCCTCCTCCACTGTGATGGACATGATTTCCCGCGCGATGTCTTCGCTACTCCAGTTGCGTTCGCTCCCCAGAATCTTGGCGAGCTCGGCAAGCAAAGAGTGGCTCAGCTGGCCACTGAAGGCCAGACTCGTGCGTCGGTGAACAATATCCGAAAGCGTGACAACCCACTCGTTGTCAATCAGGGAACGAATCTCCCCCACCGAGTAATCGGGGTGGTTCTCGAGTGGCTGGTCGCCCCATTGCGCAATGTCGGCAATCACCCGACTTGCGTAGGTGCCATAGCGCAGGAGCAACTGCTCTGCGCGTTCCGGGCTGATCGACTGGGCGTGTTCGCGAGCCCACTGAGCTTTAGCGCTGTGAGTCACGGGGAAGTCCCGGCCACCGCCAATCGGAAGAGACTCTGTGCCAAGAGAGCGAGATTTACCAAGCGCCGCCAGGGTTTCATCGGCAAGGTGTTCGCCAAGCGCCCGGAACGTCGTCCACTTGCCTCCAACGAGCGAAAGCACAGGTATGCCCCCACCTAGGCGGCCATGGACGATCCGATAATCTCTGGAAACAAACCCTGGGTTGGTATCTCCACTGGCCGGTAGGGGCCGAACACCCGAATAGCGATAGACAATTTGGGAGTGATCGGTGTGGATGCCGGGGAACACGTGCTTCACGAGGTCAAAGAAGTAGTCGACTTCTTCGTCGGTACACACGACTTCTTCGGTCATATCCACCGGGATGTCAGTTGTGCCCACCAAGACCCTATTGACGATGGGATACATCAAGACGATGCGGCCATCACTGTTTTCAAAGAAAATTTCACGGCCATCACAGGCAGCGAATAATTCGGGGTTGTCCAGGACAATGTGGGAGCCCTTGGTTCCACCCATGAACTTTGTGGGCATGCCAAGGCCCTCGTTGGTGAGGTCAGTCCAAGGCCCCGAAGCATTAATCACGACGTCGGCAGAAACGCTGAAGCTCTCCCCTGTCATTTCATCGCGCAACACCACGCTCTCGCCTTCGAACCCGACGGCTGAAAGATAGTTGGCCGCCCTCGCGTGGGGGCCAGCGTCTAGGCCGTCGCGCAAGACATCCAATGCCAGTCGCTCAGGGTTATCCATTGCAGCGTCGTAGTAGGTCGCTGTGTATTTCACATCCGGGTGCAGGTGGGGCATTTGCGCCAGGGACTTCTTTTTGCCGAGAAAGCTGTGGCGCGGCATACGGCCGCCGTCTCGACCGAAGGTGTCGTAGAGCATCAAGCCGACCTTGATGAGAAACGCTCCACGTTCCTTGGGCTTGCCCTGCGTGTGTGTCAGCAGGCGCAGAGGTGCCGCCAGCAAGCCCGAAAACACGGAGAAGATGGGGATAGTGGTCTTCAGTGGACGCACATAGTGCGGGGCGGCTGCGAGAAGACGGTTTCGCTCCTGGAGCGACTCTTTGACCAGGCGCAGTTCACCGTTTTCGAGATAGCGCACGCCACCGTGGATCATGTGCGACGAAGCTGCGGAGGCGCCCGAGCAGAAATCGTTGCGTTCCACGAGAAGGACGCGGACGCCTTGAAGGGCCAAGTCCCTAAATGTTGCGAGGCCATTGATGCCACCGCCGATGATGAGCACTTCAGCTCGGGGGTCCCGGCGCACGTGAGCGAGGCGCTCGGATTCGAGCTTGCCTCGTCGTGCTGGTGCCATGGGAATACTTCTCCTGCTGCCTCGTTGCAGATTGCCCTGTTGTAGAAGACCTTGGGCTACCTCCACATTGGGTCGCAACTTTTCTGCACAAACGTGCAAGACTGTTGAGCATGGCTCCCACGGGAAAAGACTCCGCTCGGTTGCGCGACGCCTGGAGGGCCGCCCAGCTTTACTACATCCAAGACCTCACCATGGAGGCCATCGGTGACGAGCTGAATATCTCGCGATCCTCCGTCTCTCGCCTGCTAGATATGGCAAGGAGCCGAGGAATCGTGGATATCCGGGTCGCCTCCCCCACTGAGGCGCCTCAGAGAATCGAGCGTGAGATCAAGTCCCGCTACGGCGTCTCGGCATACCTCGTGCCTGTTCCCGAGCGCACGTCACACATCGACCGCCTCGAACGAGTCGCCCTCACAGCTGCACGAATGCTCGGTGACTTTTTCTCTTCAAATATGACCATGGGAATCGCTTGGGGCTCAACAACCAGCGCCGTGAGCAGGCACTTGGTCAAGAAGACAACGAGCAACTCGGAAGTTGTTCAGCTCAATGGGGCCGGAAATGACCACACCTCGGGTGTCACCTATTCCAGTGAAATCCTGCGCCGTTTTGGCGAGGCGTTTGGTGTCCACGTCACACACTTTCCGGTGCCTGCCTTTTTCGATGACCCCAACACCAAAGCGGCACTCTGGCGCGAGAGGAGCACGGCTCGAATCTTGGCGCTCCAGAAGAAGATGGACATCGCCCTCTTTGGCGTGGGGTCGATCTTCGCGGAAGTCCCCTCCCAGGTCTATGCCGGTGGCTACTTGAGCGAGGGTGACGTGGCGTCATTGGAAAAGGAGGGCATCGTCGGTGATGTCGCGACCGTCTTCTTCCGAGCAGATGGCAGCTGGCAGGACATCCCCATTAATCTGCGCTCTTCCGGCCCTGGAATTGACGTCATTCGCAATACGCCACGGCGACTCTGCGTGCTTTCTGGCCAGTCGCGACTTCAGAGCCTGAGAGGCGCCCTGAACGCCGAGCTGATCACCGACCTGATCATCGATGATTCGACTGCCCGGGCTCTGATCGCAAACCCCTAGTAGGAGGGCGAGAGACCCAGGACTACGATGGGGTTAGTCGAAGTTTGTGATTCAAGGAGAGTTGTTGGCTATGCCGATTGCCGTCGTTAATCCCGCCACCGGAGCCACCGAGGACGAGTTCCCCGCACACACCCCAGCAGAGGTGGAGGAGCGCCTAGCAAAAGCTCAGGCCGCCTACGAGGTTCTACGCCGCACGTCCTATGACACACGGGCCGCTTGGATGAACAAGGCCGCCGACCTCATGGAGGCCGACGTCGAGGAGCTTGCCGCGATGATTGTCCGCGAAATGGGCAAGCCCATCACCCAGGCCCGGGGCGAAGCGCTCAAGTGTGTGAAAAACATGCGCTTCTACGCCAAGAATGCCCAGAGCTTCCTCGCTGACGAGCCACTGGCGGACCCAAGCTCAGTCAACGCCTCTGCCGCCTGGGCTCGCTATGAGCCACTTGGCGTCATTCTTGCGGTGATGCCGTGGAACTTCCCGCTGTGGCAGGTGATGCGCTTTGCTGCTCCTGCTCTGATGGCCGGAAACGCTGGAATCTTGAAGCACGCCTCCAACGTTCCACTCTCTGCCCTGTATCTCGACGCGCTCTTCACCCGCGGAGGATTCCCAGAGGGATCCTTCAGCGCTCTCATGATTCCAGCCCAAGACGTGAACGGGATCATTGATGACTGGCGCATCAAGGCCGTCACCCTCACCGGCTCAGAACCCGCGGGACGGGCTGTGGCAGAGCGGGCCGGCCGCCAGGTCAAGAAGTCTGTTCTTGAGCTTGGTGGCTCGGATGCCTTCATCGTGATGCCCTCTGCGGATCTTGAGCAGGCAGCCACCGTCGCAGTCACCGCCCGCGTCCACAACAACGGCCAGTCCTGCATCGCAGGCAAACGCTTCATCGTTCACACCGATGTCTATGACAAGTGGGTCCCCCTGTTCGTCGAAAAAATGGGAGCGCTGATTATGGGCGACCCCATGAAGGATGAGACCCAGGTCGGCCCCTTGGCTACCAAGAACGGTCAGAAGGACATTGCCGACCTGGTTGAGGATGCAAGGTCAAAGGGCGCAAACGTTCTCCTCGGTGGGCAACTTCCCGAGGGACCAGGCTTCTACTACCCGCCGACCATCATCGAGGCCATCACCCCGGAGATGAGACTGACCATGGAAGAGGCGTTTGGCCCACTGGCGAGTGTCTATCGCGTGGAGAGCAAAGAGGAAGCCATTCGGATTGCTAACCAGACAACGTTTGGTTTGAGCTCAGCCCTGTGGAGTACCAGCGAGGACGACTTTGACTACTTCATGAAAGAACTTGATGCTGGAGCTGTTTTCATCAACGGTATGACTATCTCTTACCCAGAGTTGCCCTTTGGGGGCATCAAAGACTCCGGTTTTGGCCGCGAACTAGGCGCCGCCGGCATCCGTGAGTTCACGAACCTGAAAACAATCTGGAAGGGCTAGAGGCTACGCGGCCCCTTCGACCTTGCTGGGCTGGGTCCACAGAACAATCATCACGACCGTCCCGATGAGGGGCACGAGGCCGACAAAGATCAGCCCCCAGGGGAATCCACCATCACGAAGCCGGCGCACCCCTACCGCCAGGTAGGGGACGATTGTCGCTAGAAACCAGATTGCACCCAGAGCTTCCCACAGAGCCGATGCACCAATGCTCGTGAGGACGAGAAACAGGTTGAACCACCAGAACTCTGAACGCGATGCCCTCCCGGTGAAGTCCGAGTACTTCTGAAAGCCCGTGGCAATTGCGGTTCCGAAATTCATAGCTGCTCCCTTGGTGGATGTAACCCCAGCCTAGCTCCTGGTCCTGAGCGAACCAGTAGCGTTAGTGCATGGCCGGTGAGCATTACTTCTCCCCCGACCCGCAGAGCCCTCTTCGCACCTCGGTGCGCACGCTGAACCTCCGCGGGCACGAGGTCACCCTCGAAACAGCGTCTGGAACCTTTAGCCCCGGCGGTCTTGACGCGGGCACCGAGGTGTTGCTGAAGTATGCGCCGGCAACACCACATGCCGGCACATTTCTCGATATCGGATGCGGCTGGGGGCCACTCACCGTAGCGCTGGCGCTTGAGGCGCCAGCGGCATCAATCTGGGGTGTTGACGTGAATGATCGGGCCCTCCAGGTAGCCAGAGACAACGCGGAGAACCTCGGCCTGCCCCACGTCACGGTGACACATCCCGAACACGTGCCAGAGGCGCTCCGCTTCGACCTGATCTGGTCGAACCCACCAATTCGGGTGGGAAAGCAGGCCCTGCACGAGATTCTTGCCCGGTGGCTTCCTCGCCTGAGCTCAGAAGGAGAGGGATACCTTGTAGTGGCAAAGAAGCTCGGTGCAGATTCGCTTCTCGAGTGGCTCAACTCCGGAGCGATTCCCCAAATTCGGGCCGAGAGGGTAGAAACCTCCCGAGGCTACAGAATTCTTAGAGTCACAAAAACCTAAATCGTCACCTCAGCAGTGAAAACGAGCTCGGCTGGTCCCGAGAGGCTTACATGCTCCCCCTCTTCCGTGGGGAACATACGAACCCCGACCACTCCCCCTGGCACTTCCACTTTCCAATGGTGGGGGGCCTGATCGCCTGCCCAGTGCCTCGTCGCAAGCGCTGCGGCAATAGCTCCGGTGCCACAGGATTGAGTTTCCCCCACACCACGCTCATACACGCGCATTCGAATGTGGCCAACACCATCGACCACCAGCGGGTCAGCGGGAACCACAAATTCAATGTTGGCACCCTGGGGTGGTTCTGGTTCGAGACTTGGTCTGCTGGAGAGATCAAGTTCCTCCAGCTCCTCGGCTGAGGCAAGAGCAACAACGACGTGGGGGTTCGGGCAGGTAATGGCAAGAGAGGGCCGCGGCACATCTAGCCCTCTCGCCTTCACGGTGGGGTCCACTCCGGTCAAAGACCAACGACCCATGTCGGCTTGGTAATGACCGCTCTGAGACTTCGTGACATCCACCACTCCAGCGCGAGTCGCAACGGGAAGCGTCTGGCCTGCATCCAAAGTGACGAGACCCTGCGCCAGCAGATAGTCAACAAAGACCCGCACGCCGTTGCCGCACATCTCAGCCACCGAGCCATCGGCATTGCGATAGTCCATAAACCATGTGGCCTCCGGCTCCAGCTCTAGGAGGTGAGCAACCTCGGGGCTGGAGGCCGTATGTGCAGCCCGGATTACCCCATCCCCACCAACGCCGCGGTGGCGGTCAGCCAGCTGGCGATACTGAGCTGGACTGAGGCCAAAGTCATTCTCAGGGTCATGAAAAAGCACAAAATCATTAGCGGTGCCATGACCTTTGGTCACGGTAATGCTGAGGGGAGACTGCGCCACCCCTACAGACTACGCCCAGGCGTTCCTACCCGGCAGAGGACAGCAGCGCAAAGGCCTTCCCTAGTGCCACCGGGTCATCAGATTCATACCACTGGGTCTGCGCACTTCTGCCAAACCACGAGACCTGCCGCCTGGCATAGCGTCTCGTTAACGCCTGGGTTTCCTCAATCGCTTCTGCCTCGCTCAGTGAACCCGCAATGAAGGCCAGGCACTGTTGGTATCCAATCGCCCGCGAGGCAGTGACACCCGACTCAATCCCCTGCGGAATCAGCCCGCGAACCTCATCAGCCAGGCCCGCGGCCCACATCCCGATAACGCGTTCATCAAGACGCCGCACCAACTCCTCTCGAGGGCTGCGTAGCCCCAAAACCACGGTTCTTGGGTACCAGGGGCGATGCTCCGCATCCAGACCCACGCCAAAGGGCTTACCCGTCAGGGTTATCACCTCCAACGCCCTGATCACTCGCCGGGCGTTCTTCGGATCAATCGCTGCAGCAGCAAGGGGGTCTTTTGTCCGCAGTTCCTCAACCAGAACCTCTGGACCCTCTGTCTCCCACCGCGCCTCCAATGATTCCCGGAGTGCTTTGTCGGTGCCCGGGAATTCGAACTCATAGAGGACGGACGACACATAAAGGCCAGATCCCCCGACCATCAAGGGGATAGCCCCGCGGCTCAGAATTTCCAGGATCGTGGCGCGAGCGATGGCCTGATAGTCAGCAACGCTCGCTTCTTGTGTAACTTCCCACACATCAAAGAGATGATGGGGAACTCCTTCGCGCTGATCGACCGGGAGTTTTGCGGTTCCGATATCCATGCCCCGATAGAGCTGCATGGCATCGGCATTGACGATCTCGGCCGGACGTCCAGAGTCAATCAACGCCTTCGCAAGAGACAGCGCAAATGCACTCTTGCCGGTGCCGGTGGCACCCACCACAGCCACCAACGGTGGCCTGGGTTGGGTCTCGATGTCTCGGGTCGACTCGGCGAGAGACACGGTCTAGTTGCCAGTGAGAGGTAATGAGGGCATGCCAAGACTCACCGGTGTGGGTCCTCCAGCAGACGATGCCACGGGGGCTCCACAGCTCTCGGCTTGCCAGCGATCCCACGCGTCACCGGCCCTGGTCGCGCGAAGCACATAGTCATTGGGACCCTCGGGATCAGCAAGGAGGAAATAGGGCTTCGCGTCGGTCACCCGAACACTGACAACATCGCCGGGCCGCGGTCTTGGGGCGCCCTCTGGAACAGAGAAATGGCCCAACCGGCCGTCCTCCGCCCGGCCAGAGAGCCGGTCGGTTTGATCATCTTTGCGGCCCTCGTCATTGGCGACCAGCAGGTTCACGGTGGCGCCAATCAGTGCCTGGTTCTCTTCCCAGGAAATCTGGTTCTGCCTGGCCACAAGTCGCTCGTAGCGCTCCTGGACCACGGCCTTCGGGACCTGGTCTGGCATGGTCGCAGCGGGCGTGCCCTCACGAATCGAATACTGGAAGGTGAAAGCGGTAGCGAAGCGCGCCTTCTCCACGACACTCATGGTGCCCTCAAAGTCCTCTTCGGTCTCCCCCGGAAAACCAACGATGATGTCGGTCGTGATTGCGGCGTGGGGAATCTTCTCCCGCACCCGATCCAAAATCCCCAGAAACTTTTCGCTGCGATAACTGCGACGCATGGATTTCAGGATGCGGTCTGAACCGGACTGCAGTGGCATGTGAAGCTGGGGCATCACCTGCGGCGTTTCGGCCATCGCATCGATCACATCATCCGTAAAGGCCGCGGGGTGGGGGCTTGTGAAACGAATCCGCTCCAGCCCCTCGATTTTCCCTGCCGCGCGCAGGAGCTTGCTAAAGGCGAGCTTGTCGCCAAACTCAACACCGTAGGTGTTGACGTTCTGACCGAGAAGAGTGACCTCAATAGCGCCATCCGCAACAAGCGCTTCAATCTCCGCCAGTACTTCGCCGGGACGACGGTCCTTTTCTTTGCCTCGGAGGCTGGGGACGATACAAAACGTGCAGGTGTTGTTGCACCCAACCGAAATGGAGACCCAGCCGGCGTAGCTCGAATCTCGTTTGGTGGGCAGGGTGGAGGGGAAAGTCTCCAACGCTTCAACAATCTCAATTTCAGCGGCGCCGTTGTGACGAGAGCGCTCGAGCAGCGCTGGCAGAGAGCCCATGTTGTGAGTCCCAAAAACGACGTCCACATAGGGCGCCTTCGCAAGAATCGTCGACTTGTCCTTCTGCGCCAGGCAGCCACCGACTGCAATCTGCATCCCTGGGCGCTCGCGTTTCAGCGACGCCAGATGACCCAACGTCCCATAAAGCTTGTTATCCGCGTTCTCACGAACCGCGCACGTATTGATCACCACAACGTCGGCCAGGACGCCCGCATCCGCCTGAAGATATCCTGCAGCTTCGAGTGAGCCAGACATTCGCTCAGAATCATGAACATTCATTTGGCAGCCAAAGGTGCGCACCTCATAGGTGCGCCCATGGGCGGCATCGAGGGAGGCGAATAGTTCGGCAGCCTGCGCCCGCGCCTCGGTCTCGTTGATCAGGGTCACGCCCCCATTCTACGAGGGCCAAGAATTGTGCTCTACGCTCCGGTATCGAAGCCCGGCTGGCTCATAGACTGGCCCCAGGGGACACCACTGATGACACTCGCCATAGACAACGATGTTCCACCACCTAAGGTGGCGTCACTACTTGCGAAGATTGCTGACGCCCCGGGGGTCTCCAGGCCCCGTGCTTTCATCACCGACGCTGATGGGTCACCTTTGCTGGACTGGGGTGACACAACACTTCCGGTGATTGTCACCGGTGTGACAAAACTGGTCACTATCGCGATGATCCTTCGCGAGTTTGATCGCGGGGCCATGGCACCCGACACTCCGGTGTCCGAATTACTTCCCGAGGATGCCCTGGCAGGCCTCTGTGTTGTCGGCGACAAGGATTGCAGCCCGAGCTTGACGGTCGAACATCTGCTGAGCCACCGCTCTGGCATCGTGGACTTTCTCGAGCCCCCTGCAAAGAACGTGAGATCGGTCTTTGGCCAGGCTCTCATCCGCGATCGCGCATGGACGCTTGACCAGGCCCTCGAAATCGCCAAGCACTACCCGGGGCTCTTCCCGCCTGGGGAGCGAAAGAAAGTGCACTATTCGAACACCAACTACGCGCTACTGGGAGCGATCCTGCAGGAATCCACCGGGATGACATTCGAACAGCTTGTGACCCTCCGCGTGGTGACCTCACTCGGCCTCAAGAGCACGTACGTGTTCACCCCCTCGCACGTCGATCGGTACTTCTCCCTCGCGCCCCTCCACCGAGGAAACGAGGTCCTACGCCTCCCCAGGGTGTTGGCAAGCCTCGGAGCCGGTGGCGGCCTCGTTACGACTGCCCAGGAGATGTCGCGCTTCCTCCGAGCCTTCTGGTCTGATGAACTCTTTGGGCCCCAGTGGAGGGATTATTTGAGTGCCGAGCCGCTACGGATGGGTAAGGGCCTGCGTATGGCACGGGGTCTCATGATGCCCTCCGGACCCTCTCGTGTAGCTGCGATGGTCGGGCAGGCGGGAGCATCGGGCTCTGCAGCCCTGATCGACCCCACCACCGGAACGATCGGGGTCATGGCGCTGAACCACCTCACCTCGCGCTCCGAAACGCTCAGGACCCTCGCCAACCTTATGGTGACCCTGCAACGCTCGGCATAGCCCGAAGGCGAACTGGAGCCGGTCTCAAAGATGAGTGATAAAGTCGGTTTAATTAACGCTAAAGTGTGTTTAATTCTCCCACTGACCGCTCAAAGGCCACGCAAACCGCATGACGACGTCCTCTCCCCACGGCCCCTCGGCTCTTGCCAGGACGCAAGTCATATCGGAACCGCGATTCTTCATCACTGACGTCAGTGGCAACGTCCTTCTCGACGAAGGAAACACGGCACAACCCATCATCGTGTCCGGGGTAACGAAGCTATACACCGCAGCGATGGTGATCCGGGAGTTCGATCGTGGCGCTCTCAGCCCCGACACCAGAGCGGCCCACATCCTCCCCCACAACACTCTGTCTGGGCTGTGTGTCGTCGGGGGTCGGGACTATTCCGATGAAATCACCGTGGCGCAACTACTCTCCCACCGCTCAGGAATCACCGACTACTTTTCGTTCCCGCGCCGAGGTGCACTTTCACTGTTGCGCCAGGCAGAAGACCGCGACCGGTCGTGGACGCTCTATCAAGCACTGGAACTTGCCAGACACTACCCAGGGCGCTTCAAGCCTGGGACCCCAAACCGCGTTCACTACTCAGACACGAACTACCAGATTCTGGGCGCCATTCTCAAGAGCACCACAGGGCTGTCCTTCGCGCAATTACTCGATATTCGCATCGCAGGGCCACTGGGCCTCAAGAAGACCTACGTCTTCTCCGCCGAGACGGCAGAGAAGTATTACGAACTAGCACCCGTCTCGTGGAAGAGACGAGAAATGCGAGGCCCCGAATCACTTGCGAGTTTTGGGGCAGATGGGGCGGTTGTATCGACCACCCGGGAGGTTGTCAGCTTCCTCCGCGCCCTGTGGGCTGGAAAGCTCACCGACGAGGCCTGGATACCCAAGCTGTGGTCAGACACCGTCCGGCTTGGCCCCGCTCTGGGAATGGGCCTCGGTGCAATGACCTACCAGGTCAAACGCGGCGTTGCCCCGTATGTGGGGCACACCGGCTTCACCGGAAGCGCAGCCTTCGTTGACCCCACGCGGCGCATCTTCGGGGCTGGAACGCTCAACCGTATTGGGTATCTCAACAAACCAGCCCGCACGTTGGCGAAGCTCATGGCGAAAGCAGAGCCCTAGGACAAGACCTCGTCAACGACGCTAAAGATTTCATTACCCGAGTATCCGCGGCGCTGAAGATAGGCAACGAGTCTGCGCTTCGCCACGTCAGGGGCTAGCGACCCGAGCGCGCGAGCGCGGTCTTGCGCAACCTCGCGCAGGCGAGAACTCTCGTCTTCGTTACTAATACCCTCGAGCGCTTCCGCGATCACAGAGGGACCAATTCCTCGCTGGCGCATCTTCTCTGCTGCAGCCCGGCGTCCAAGACCCTGCCGAAGAACGTATTTATCAACAAGGTTGCCCGCCAGCTCGGCGTCATCAATCAGGCCCTGGCGTTCCAGGGTGCTGATTTGTTCGGCGACGACCTCAGCCGGCAACTCGCGACCCACAAGCCTCGCCTCGATCTCCACCTTCGACACTCCCCTGGTTGCCAGGGCGTGAAGAGCAACATTTCGTGCGCGTTGGCGGACACGATCACTCGGACCAGCTTCGCTGGCCTCAACTGCCTCAGCGCTGGTGCTATCGGACAAATCCTCACCCTCCTCGGGCGGTATCGCTGGTGACGTGAGGGCTATGACGACCGCCTCACCAGTAACCGGCCTAGGGGCCCTGGAAACCCGTTCAACGGGGAACGCGATGATGGTGGCATCGCGTTCCCCGTGAACGAAGGGAATGCTCACGCTTTAGGCTCCCTGAGCCTGGCGTTCGGTGATCTTCTCTTCAAGTGATTCGACAGGAGCCACTGGATCTGCTTCCGCCTCCACCACCGGAGGAACCGCGGCGAGCTGACCTACGCCTAATGCGGCAAGGATCTTGCGCTCGATTTCATTGGCAACATCCTTGTTCTGGATCAGGTAGTTCCTCGCGTTTTCCTTACCTTGACCCAGCTGGTCACCGTCGTAGGTGTACCAAGCACCAGACTTCTTGACGATTTCATGCTCCACGCCGAAGTCGATCAAGCTGCCCTCACGGGAAATACCCGTGCCATACAGGATGTCGAATTCTGCCTGCTTGAAGGGTGGGGCCATCTTGTTCTTGACGACCTTCACACGGGTGCGGTTACCCACAGCCTCGGTGCCTTCTTTCAGGGTTTCAATGCGGCGAATATCGAGGCGGACAGAGGCATAGAACTTGAGTGCCTTACCGCCGGATGTCGTTTCCGGGCTACCGAAAAAGACACCGATCTTCTCGCGAAGCTGGTTGATGAAAATCATGGTGGTGCCGGTCTGGTTGAGACCACCGGTCAGCTTGCGCAATGCCTGAGACATCAGTCGAGCCTGGAGGCCAACGTGGGTGTCCCCCATGTCGCCCTCGATTTCAGCACGAGGAACCAAAGCGGCGACGGAGTCGATGACCACCAGGTCCACCGAACCAGAGCGCACCAGCATGTCGGCGATCTCCAGTGCCTGTTCACCCGTGTCGGGCTGGGATACGAGCAGCTGGTCGATATCGACGCCTAGGTTCTTGGCGTATTCAGGGTCTAGGGCGTGCTCGGCATCAATGAATGCCGCGATGCCACCCTGTTGCTGCACGTTCGCAATGGCGTGAAGAGTCAACGTGGTCTTACCCGAGGACTCTGGACCATAAATCTCGATGATGCGCCCGCGTGGCAAACCGCCAACGCCCAAGGCCACATCCAAAGCAATGGAGCCGGTGGGGATAACGGCGATGGGTGGACGCTCGTCCGAACCCAGTCGCATGACCGAGCCCTTACCGAACTGTCGATCTATCTGCGCGAGTGCCGCTTCTAGGGCTTTTTCGCGATCTGTTGCTGCTGTCATTGCGATCTCTCTTTCCAGTAGTGCTCGGCTGCCTATCGGCTGTCGTCCTCCGCCACACCCCGTAAGGCGTGGGGTCTCTCGACAAGGCGGATGATGCAGGGAGCGGGCTTGAGCCTAAGCGGAACCTCAGACACCATCGGTGGGTGAGGTTGTTGCTGTGGAGTTAGCCCGCGATCTTCATCACTGTGGACGAGAGTACCGCTATTCGAACGAATATTCGAACGATTATCCTGGCGTGTCGGCAAGCGGCTCGATAAGGCCAACGCCGTGTTGACGGCCGAGTGGCACCTGCATGGCCCCGCACAGGGCAAGCCACACGCGCTTCGGTGCCACCCCAGCCTCTAGAGCCTGCTGGGCGGTCCGATCTCCTAGCGAATCCATGACGAGATCGCGGACCAATGCTCGGCCCTGAAAGGGCCCGAATTCATCGTCCACGGCGATGAAGAACTCGCTGTGAGTCACAGGTGGTGCCTAGCGAACCGCCATGTCGGAATCGAACTGTGCGACCAGCTCGTCCGGCAAGGTGTCGGGCACGCTGGCGCGAGGGACAAAGTCTTCGAACATCGCGAGACGGTCGCCGACTTCGTGCATGATCACCGATAGCGGCATGTCAAGAGCATCAGCAATCGCGGCAAGGATCTCGCTGGAGGCCTCTTTCTGGCCTCGCTCAACCTCGCTCAAATAGCCAAGCGCAACGTTCGCGCGGCTAGCGATTTGACGGAGGGTTGCACCCCTCTGCTGGCGGAAGTCGCGAAGGACGTCGCCGATTTCGTGTCTGACAAGAACCATGTGTGCACCTCCTCTTACATTCTCGATGTGGACAACACTACTCACAACTTCTGACCGATTACCCCCAGAAATGCTGTGTAATTGCTGTGGCATTACTCCGGCCAACTCCCGGGCACAGCAGTTTATTCCTTCATCGAGAGAGCGTCATAGAGCGCCAAGAGCGCGGCACGGCGGGCGGCAGAGCGAACATCGGCGCGATCTCCCTCCACCTGGACCCGGCGCACCATCGTGCCAAGCTCTCCCCCCGCCAGAGCAACGAAAAAAAGCCCCGGATCCGCACCGCTCACGGGGTCTGGATCAGGACCGGCAACGCCGGTCGTTGCAACAGCGAAATCAACACCCAGGGCAGCCTGCGCCCCCTCCGCCATTGCGATGGCGACGTCAGCGTTGACGGCACCTTTCTCGGCCAGAAGCCCGGCGCTCACGCCGAGCAGGTCGTGCTTCACCATGAGGTCGTAGGCCACGATCGAGCCCTTGAAGACCGCGGAAGCACCGGGAACCTCGACGAGAGCGGAGGCTACGAGACCACCGGTGAGCGACTCCGCACACCCGAGCGTGACACCCTTGGCTACGGCGAGGCCGATGATGTCGGCGGGGTTATCGCTCATCGGACTTCTCTGGAGCCTTGAGGCCTTTGACCAGGTAATCAATGCCGGTCCACGTCGTGATGAGCACCACAACACCCATCAGAACCCAGTTGAGAATAAACACCCACGACCCCAGGATTACCCAGGTCGGGATCAGCCAGGACGAGAGTGTCACCGCCTGCACGATCGTCTTGAGCTTGCCGCCACTGGATGCTGGGATGACACGGTCGGAGAGAACCACAAACCTGAAAACAGTGATGCCAAGCTCACGAACCACAATCACCAGCACAATCCAGAGCGGAAGCTCTCCGACCCACCAGAGCGCCCCTAGAGCGCCGACGATGAGAACTTTGTCGGCAATGGGGTCCAACAGAATGCCGGTATTGGTAATCAGATTGCGCCGTCGCGCCAAGGCACCATCAATACCGTCTGTTGCGATGGCGGCGACAAAAAGAAGCCCTGCCAACCAACGGGCGCCAGAATCGGCGCCGTCATCCATGACCACCAACCACACAAACAGTGGTGCCACAAGAATGCGCACGATCGTAATGAGATTCGCGATATTCGCGTTGCTGACCTGAGTGACGCCAGCGGCAATAAACCTGCCGCGCATGCCGCTGGAGGGTTGAGGGGATGATTCGGGACGCGCCACGACCTAATCCCTTCCGGTGAGCCTCCAGGCGTCCTCGTCAGAGTCGCCTTCTACCTCAGGATAGCCCTTTGTCATCTCATCAATGGGGTCGTCCGCGTAGTGCACAGAGTGGTCAACTGCTGATTTTGGCGCCGGAAGATCCTCGGGCAGTATTTC
>CAZQIH010000013.1:0-15455 GCA_964593715.1 uncultured Microbacteriaceae bacterium | reverse complement strand
GCTCAGCGCTGTTGCGCTCTTCAGCAGCCTCGCGGCGCTTCTTGTCCTCAGCGGCGTTCTCTTCAGCCTCGCGAACCATACGCTCGATGTCTTCCTTAGGCAAGGACGAACCACCCGTGATGGTCATGGACTGCTCTTTGCCGGTTCCCTTGTCCTTGGCGGAGACGTGAACGATACCGTTCGCGTCGATGTCGAAGGTCACCTCAACCTGAGGGACTCCTCTAGGCGCAGGAGCGATTCCGGTGAGCTCGAACGTGCCGAGGGCCTTGTTGTCCCTGGTGAACTCACGCTCACCCTGGAAGACCTGAATCGACACCGAGGGCTGGTTGTCATCAGCCGTAGTAAAGGTCTCGCTTCGCTTGGTCGGAATCGCAGTGTTGCGCTCGATCAGCTTGGTCATGATGCCACCCTTGGTTTCGATACCAAGGCTCAGCGGCGTCACGTCGATGAGCAGAACGTCTTTGCGCTCGCCCATAAGAACACCGGCCTGCAAAGCAGCACCGACAGCCACGACCTCGTCGGGGTTAACACCCTTGTTGGGTTCCTGGCCACCGGTGAGTTCGGTGACCAAAGTGGTCACCGCTGGCATACGGGTCGATCCACCCACAAGCACGACGTGTGAAATGTCGGAGAGCTTCACTCCGGCTTCCTTGATGACGTCGTTGAAAGGCTTCTTCGTGCGCTCCAGGAGGTCCTTGGTGAGCTCTTCAAACTTGGCCCTGGTCAGGGTCTCGTCAAGATTCGCTGGTCCGCTGTCGGTCAGGGACAGATAGGGCAGCTGAACCTGGGTGCTCGTCGAGCTCGAGAGCTCCTTCTTGGCCTGCTCAGCAGCCTCCTTCAGACGCTGCTTTGCAATCTTGTCGTTTGTGACGTCAACGCCGGTGGTCTCCTTGAAGCGGGTAGCGAGGTAATCGACGATGCGAGCATCCCAGTCATCTCCACCCAGCCGGTTGTCACCGGCGGTCGAGCGCACCTGGATGGTCGAGAACTCGTCGTCCTTGCCCACCTCGAGCAAACTGACGTCAAACGTTCCACCACCGAGGTCGAAGACGAGAATGAGCTCGTCTTCTTTACCCTTGTCGAGTCCATACGCCAGTGCGGCAGCCGTGGGCTCGTTGATGATGCGCAGAACGTTGAGTCCCGCAATCTCGCCAGCATCTTTAGTTGCTTGACGCTCAGCGTCGTTGAAGTAAGCGGGGACGGTGATTACCGCGTCGGTGACGGTCTCACCGAGGTAGGCCTCGGCGTCGCGCTTGAGCTTGGCAAGAATACGCGCGGAGATCTCCTGTGGCGTGTACTTCTTGTCGTCAATCTCCTGCTTCCAGTCGGTGCCCATGTGGCGCTTGACTGAAGAAATCGTGCGGTCAACGTTCGTGACAGCCTGTCGCTTGGCGGTCTCGCCAACGAGCACTTCGCCGTCCTTCGTGTACGCGACGACGGAGGGCGTGGTGCGAAAGCCCTCTGCGTTGGCAATAACGGTGGGCTCCCCACCCTCGAGAACGGACACCACCGAGTTGGTGGTTCCTAAGTCAATTCCTACTGCGCGTGCCATGTGGCCTGCTCCTTCGTCTTCTATCAGGGTGCCGGATATGAGCCGACAAGACTCAATTGTGAAACATGAGTCGCCTCTTGTCAAGTTTTTGAGAGAATATCTGAGTCGAGGCGACTCAGATATTTGTTTGCCGACAAATACCCCGCGCGTTACCCAGAGTTTCGAAAAAGCGACTACCTTTCTTTTTATGGCCAAAGACGGCGCCCGCGATGTTTCGCCCGAAATTGGGCTCTCTAAAAACGATGGAAAAACAATTCCGCGAAAGCGCGTCTACGCGTGGGCTTTTTGGGACTGGGCCACTCAGCCTTTCAACACGGTTCTCATCAGTTTTGTCTGGGTCCCCAGCTATCTGACCAGCACCTTCTTCCTTAGTCCGGATGTGGTGGGAAGTGCAGGCGAAGAAGCGGCTCTCGGACAATTGGCAGCAAATCTTGGTGCTGGAATTACCGTTGCCGGCCTCTTCATTGCGCTCATCGCGCCAGTACTTGGACAGCGGGCCGATCGAGCCCAACGACAGAAGCTACAGCTACTAATTTTCACCGGTCTGCTGATCCTGACCCAGTTTGGAATGGTCTTTGTTCAGCCCGGCGAGGAATGGTTCTGGCTCGGCGTGGCGCTCATTGCGGTGGGCAGCGTTTTCAATGAGATTGCCGGAGTCAACTACAACGCTTTGCTGGTGTCAGTGTCGACTCCGAAAACGGTGGGTAAGGTCTCGGGTCTCGGCTGGGGGTTCGGCTACTTGGGCGGCATCATTGCTCTCGCCCTTGTGGTGGGGCTGATTTTGAGCGGTGTCCTACAAGGCGATTCCGCGCTCACCTTTCAACTCGTGGCGCTCGGGGCCACCATCTGGACCATCGTTTTCGTCATCCCCATTTTTCTGAGCGTTCCAGAACCAAAAACCGGGAAAGTAGCGGAGAAACTGAGCTTGTGGGGCAGTTATGTCGAGCTCCTCCGCAGTGTCAAGCGCCTCTACACGGAGGCTCGGCCAACCTTCTGGTTCTTGCTGGCGAGTGCCATATATCGGGATGGCCTGTCAGCGGTGTTCGTTTTTGGCGCGGTGATTGCCGGCATTGTTTTTGGCTTTGGTTTTACCGACCTGGTGATCTTTGGCATTGCGCTCAATGTGGTCGCAGGAATCGCCACCATCCTTGCGGGCCGACTGGACGACCGGTTCGGGCCCAAAAACGTGATTCTGGTATCCGTCTTCGGCCTGGTGCTGTGCACGACAGCGGTATTCGTCCTCGTGGACCTGGGAACGCCAATGTTCTGGGCTGTAGGACTCATCCTCGCAGCGTTCGTGGGCCCAGCTCAGGCAGCCTCGCGATCTTTTCTGGCCAGGGTTACTCCTGCCGGCCGCGAGGGCGAAGTATTCGGCCTCTATGCGACCACCGGCCGCGCTGCCGGCTGGATGGCATCGTTGCTCTGGGCTGTCTTCATCCAACTTGCCGGCAATCAAACAATTTTCGGCCTCTTGGGAATCGCCCTCGTGCTGCTGATCGGCGGAGTGATGTTGCTGTTCGTGAAGGCTCCGGCTCGCGCGACAAGCTAAGCGCCCTGCGCCCACCATTCAAACAAGACCAGCACGACCACCGCTCCGCTGATGAAGTTCAGCAGCAAGAATCGTCGCCATCCTTTATTTGCCCCCTCCGCGGCATCGTCACTGACCGACCACCACGGCGCAATCGCTCCGATATAGAGCAGGGCGACCGGCGCGATGAGGGGAAGTGGCCACGGAGTGGCCAGCAGCACTACTCCGGCGAGCGCATAAAGGACTATTGCGAAGCGAACGGTCCCCTTCGCACCAATGACGGTGGCGATCGAGGCAACGCCCGCTTCCCTGTCAGCCACGACGTCTTGCACCGCACCAAAGGCGTGGGAGGCCATGCCCCAGAAGAAAAACGCAGCCATCAGCGTCACCGTCAGGGTCGATACCGCAGCCTCCGCCAGAACCAGTCCGTATAGAGCGGGCATGACGAAGTGGGCGCTGGAGGTGACTGAGTCAATAAAAGGGATCTCCTTAAACCGAAAACCCTTAGCCGAATAGGCGACCACGAAGAACAGTGCGAGGGCGAGCACGCCGCTAGCAGTTGCTGATCCCGACCAGACCAGAGGAACAAGAAAAGGAATCGGAAGGATGACGCTCGCGACAAGAGTTGCTCGGTGAAGCTGTGGTGGCAGCACGGCCCCCTCGACACCACCCTTGCGGGGGTTTCGAATGTCTGATTCGTAGTCGAAGACGTCATTGATCCCATACATCAGCAGGTTGTAGGGGATGAGAAAAAACAAGAAGCCGACAACCAGGTTGCTATCGACCTGCTCAGTCGTGACGTAATAGGCAAGGGCAAACGGGAACGCGGTGTTGATCCAGCTCAGTGGCCGGGAGCTCCAGAGGATCAGTGCTGCTTTCTTCATTGGCCTGTTTTTCTGGGGCGGGCTGCCATGACGTGCCACAAAGCCGGAATGATTAGCAGCGCCGCCACCGTATAGGCAAAGTCTTCAATCGGTGCAAAGCCGATGCGCAGGCCACTGATGAGGTTCTCGTCGTAATCAACGAGGCCAAACCCGATAATTGCGTTGTCAAAGACCGCAGTCAGCAGCAACATGACACCCGAGGCCATCAGGAGAGCGCGGGTGCTGGGCGCCCGGCGTAGCGCCATTGCGGCTGCGAAGACGAGCCCTGCTGCTGCGAGGAAAGGAATGTTGATCAGCCAGTAGGTCATCGCCTTGACCTCGCAGAAATCATCGATGCCGAGAGCAAGTAGGCGACCAGGGTTGAGTAACACAGCAGAATCAGGAAGAACAGTTCCTCGAGTGGCAGCTCAGGACCCAGCAGAACGCCGGTCATCCATGGGCCAGCGCCCCGGAAAAAAACGCCCTCGGCTATGCCGACCACATCCCAGAGCAGGAAGAACACCACCCCAACACCAACGATGATGGACGTTCGACCAGGAGCACCACCAAAGAGCGCTAGCTTGTGTCGCCAATCCAGCAGTCCCGTGCCAAGAATCGCTCCCAGAAGGGCGAGGAGATAGACCAGGGACACTACATTCCCTACCCGATGGGCACCAAAGGCTCTGGCAGGGGAGAGGTCGACACGTCGCCGCGCACCCGCTTCACCAAGACCTCTGCGCTGATCAGACACATCGGCAGGCCGATGCCAGGGATTGTCGAGCTGCCTGCGTAGTAGAGGCCATCAACCTTCTTGCTCACGTTGCCAGCCCTGAAGAGCGCGCTCTGCATCAGCGTGTGTGCTGGTCCCAGTGCGGTTCCCTTCCACGCGTTCAAATCACCGGCGAAGTCGGCCGGGCCAACACTGCGTCGCAGCACGATTCGGTCGGCAAGATCGTGTGCGCCACTCCAGCGCGAGATCTGCTCGATTGCTCGGTCAGCAATCTCCTCGATGAGGGCATCACCCGAACGGTTAATTCCACCCCGCCCCATCGACACATCAGCAGGCATGGGGACCAGAACAAACAAGTTTGTGTGGCCCTTCGGGGCTACCGAAGAATCCGTCGCGCTTGGCTTGCAGACATAGAGGGATGCGGGGTCGGGAATCGTCGGGGGAACCGAGAAGATTCTAGAGAAGTTGTCATCCCAGTCTCTGGTGAAAAACAGGCTGTGGTGCAGAAGCTCCGGAACCTCACCCTTAACACCCAAATAGAGCAATACGGCGCTGGGTCCAGCGATCTTCTTGTCCCACCATGCTTGCGGGTACGTCTGAAGCTCTTCAGGAAGAAGCTTGGTCTCGCTGTGGTGAAGATCAGTGGTGGAAACCACAAAGTCCGCACCCACAAAGTGGGTCGTGCCCGCTTGGTCGACATACTCGACGCCGGTTGCCCGAGCTTTGCGTCCACCGCCGCGCTTGGTGCAAATTCTGCTCACCGGTGCGTTAGTCAAAACGGTAACCCCGGCATCTTCGATGATCTCGCGCATGGAATCCATGACGCGAACAAAGCCGCCCTCGGCATAGAGGACACCGTCCTCCATATCCAAGTGGCTCATCAGGTGGAACATACTCGGAGCGATATAGGGGCTTGAGCCAAGGAAAACAGCAGGGTAACCGAGGAGCTGCTGGATACGCGGGCTCTTCGTGTACTTCTTTGCGAAAGTCATAATCGGAGTGGTGAGCAAGCGAATCAGGGTCCCCACGCGCTTGAGCACCTCGGGGACCAAGAGCGGCCGTAGATCCTGGAACGACGTGTAGAGGAAGTACTCCTTGGCAATGCGATACGTATCTTTCGCCGAGTCCAGATACTTCTCCATCGCCTGCCTGGAACCTGGCTCCATTGTCTCGAGCATTGCGAGATTGTCCTCGCGCGTTGCTCGCACATCCACATACTCAGCGGAGGTTGCGCCTTCTGGTTCGAAATACACGCGATAACCCGGATCTAACTTCGTGAGCTTTAGGTGGGCGTCTGCAGTGGACCCCATCAAGCGATACCAGTGGTCAAAAACTTCCGGCATCAAATACCAGGACGGCCCTGTGTCAAAGCGAAACCCGTCCTTTTCCCAGAGTCCAGCTCGTCCACCCAGGCGAGGCATCGCCTCAACCAAGGTCACGGAATAGCCGTCTTTTGCCAAGAGGCCAGCGGTGGCCATGCCACCAATACCGCCACCAACGACGACTACAGACTTAGACATTCATTTCCTTTCGCAGAGACTTTGGAACTCCTGGCACCCAACCGAGAAGAACCCGGGCGGCAAGCACAGCTTTGTCGGCACCCGAGACACTGATTCGCGTAGTTTGCAGTGTCGTCGCAGGCGTTGATCTAATCTTCTCGGACAGCGCCTGAAAAAGAGCATGGGCGAGCGCAACCGCCCGACGCGGGTTCGCTGGCAGCAATGGCAGCGCCTTAGCCGACTGGGCCAAATCGCGGTCGATGTCATCGAGCAAGGCGTGCTTGGTTTCTTCCGTGAGTGCCGCAGCATCTATGCCTGGGAAGTAAGTGCGCCCGAGCGCCTGAACATCAGCTCCCAGGTCGCGCAAAAAGTTGACCTTCTGGAAGGCTGCACCGAGTGCGCGCGCTCCAGTGACCATTGTTTCCTTGTCCTTGGCGGCGACGGGGCGGCCTTCCAAGAAGGCTTGCAAGCACATGAGACCCACGACCTCAGCCGAGCCATATACGTATTCGGCGAAACTTTCCGGGGTGTGAGTGGTTTCGGTCAAGTCCATGCGCATGGAGTGAAAGAAAGGTCTGGTGAGGTCGGTCCCCACCCCCACCTGTCTGGCCGAGTGGGCGAATGCATGAACAATAAGGTTCGTGCTGTACCCGGTCTTGATCGCCTGCTCAGTATCTGCCTCTAGGGCATCGAGCATCTTTCCGGCTGTTTTCTTGGATACGCCTGCTTCGTCGGCGACACCATCAACAATCTCGTCCGCGAGCCGGACCAGCGCATAAAGGTTCCCGATGTGAAGGCGGGCAGCAGGGTCAAGAAGCCTCGAGGCTAAACCGAAAGAAGTCGAATAGCGGCGAATGACTCCGGCGGACGTTTCCTGGGCGACGCGGGTGTAGAGATCAATGCGGGTATCAAGCTCAACCGCCATGGTTGGTCACTCTCCCCCTCTGGTATGTGGCTAGGCTAAATAAGCGGGAAAACGAACCGCCACACACGACCTTCACCATTGCAGAGTAGCGCGATAACACCATGAAAACCTCCGAACTTGTCATCCTTCTCGACGAGAACGGCTCCCCCGTGGGGACCGCGGAAAAAGCAGAGGTTCACACCACAGACACCCCGCTGCATCTCGCGTTCTCCTGCCACATCTTTAACGCCTCCGGTGATGTTCTGATTACCCGCCGTGCCCTGGCGAAGAAAACATGGCCTGGGGTGTGGACCAACTCAGCCTGCGGACACCCAGGCCCTGGTGAGGCCATGGAGGACGCCATTCGGCGTCGAGCCAGGGACGAGCTAGGCCTGGAGCTGGGCGCCATCACCGAGGTGCTGCCCGATTTCCGCTACCGAGCAGTCGATGCCTCTGGCATCGTGGAGAACGAGATTTGCCCGGTTTTCGTTGCCCAGGCCCTGGGCGAACCGAACCCGGTTGCTACCGAAGTGTGCGAATGGCAGTGGGTGGCACCCGATTCACTAGCAACCGCGGTTGCCACGACCCCCTTCGTCTTTAGCCCGTGGTTAGTGGACCAAATGGGGCAGTGGGGCCCGAACTATGGCTTTGATACGTCGGTGCGGTGAAAGTTCTGGAACGAACGCGATGCTGTGGGTCCGCGTTGGCCCTGATAGCGGCTTCCGTACTTATCTGACCCATAGGGGTGCTCGGCTGGCGAGCTCAGCCTAAAGAAACACAACTGGCCAATCTTCATCCCGGGCCAGAGCGTGATGGGAAGAGTTGCGACGTTACTGAGCTCCAAGGTGACGTGACCTGAGAAACCGGGGTCAATAAAACCTGCAGTGGAGTGCGTAAGGAGGCCTAGGCGCCCCAAAGAGCTCTTGCCCTCCAGGCGAGCAGCAATGTCATCGGGAAGGGTGACCACTTCGTAGGTTGCGCCCAGGACAAACTCGCCGGGGTGCAAAACAAATGGCTCTGTGGCCTCGACCTCAACCAAGCGGGTCAAATCTGGCTGGTCCAGAGCAGGATCGATGTGCTGATACTTGTGATTATCGAAAAGGCGGAAAAAGCGATCCAGCCTGACATCGACGCTCGAGGGTTGAACCATTCCCAGATCAAGCGGGTCTAATCCCACTCGTCCGGAGCTCAACTCGGAGCGAATATCGCGGTCTGAGAGCAACACCAGACCAGACTAGTAGAATTGCGCTCTACAGTCGGTCAGCGCAGGCCACCGGCCGTGCGAGTGTAGTTCAATGGCAGAACTTCAGCTTCCCAAGCTGATAGCGCGGGTTCGATTCCCGTCACTCGCTCCAGATCAAACCTCTAAGCCTTGGGTGGCCCCCGCCTGACAACGCTCGGCTTTACCGAGGTGTCTTTTTTGGTGGCGTAAGCGAAGAACGCAAGACCGAGAACCAGCGCTCCCGATCCGACACCGTAGGAAATCACATCGGCGGCTCGGTTCGCGTCCACCAGAACACCGACGAAAATCACCGCAATAATTGCGACCACGACGCCAATCAACTTGGACTTGAGGTCATCGAGGTCCCGGACCTGGAGCCACTTCGGCAGTTCGATGTCGCTATCGACGAAAAGCTCATAGAGGCCATACCCAATGACGAGGAGGACGGTTCCTAGCAAGATTGCATCGACGGCCGTCAACACCTGGACGATGGTGTCCTTGAGGGGCGTTTGCTTGACGATGGCGTCAAAGACAGCCAGCACCACCTCAATCGAACCCTGAGCGAGAAGAAGGACGGCGCCGAGCATTGCTGCAAGGGCAGGGAAAAATACGGAATACCTGGTCAGACCCACGAATTTGCGCATGCCTAGAGTTATATCAGCCAAGCGCCTTCAGCGACTGCTAGATGAGCCGATTGCTGCCTCGCGGGTTCGACATGAACCGCAGGACATCCTGATCAACAATGATGTCTGAAGGGCTCAAAGGCCTCTTCAAGTAGAGTCCATCGAGGCTTGTCAGTCGACTAAACGCCACGTAAGTCTGACCGGGGGCGAACGCCCGCTGGCCAAGGTCGATGACAGCTGCATCCAGGGTTTTGCCCTGCGCTTTGTGAATCGTGACGGCCCACGCCAGGCGAAGAGGGAACTGAGTGAACTCCGCCACCACGTCGTGGCTGATGGTCTTGGTTGAGGGCGAATACTCGTAGCGAATCTTTTCCCACGTGACCGGTTCGACCAGCACACCCTCCCCATCCACATCGACCGTCACGGTGTCGGTGATCTTTGTGACGGTTCCGATGGTGCCATTGACGAACCTGGGCCCATCGGGCCCACCCGTGTCGTTTCGGAGGAACATCACGCGAGCGCCGGGCTTGAGAACGAGCTGTTCATCCGCCGGATACGCGGAGGTGGAACCAAAATCTCCCTCAATATCAGCGTGGGCAATTTTGGCTTTACCCTCCAAACGCTCGAGCGCGATGCTGTTGATTTTGGTCACTGAAGCATTCGTTGTGGTCAAAGTGATGAGCTCAGGGTCGTCTGGCTCGCGCATGCCGCGCTCGTTGAGCATTCGGCCCATCTCGGGTTCCATTCGCCCTTCGCGGAGGGCATTAAGCACAGACCGGAACTCTCCATCGGCTTGGCGGTGAATAGTGTCGAGCTCGAAAGTTGTCATTTCAGTCTCTGACCACACCTTCGCGTCAAAAAACCACGGAGATCTGTAGTGGTCGTGGAAGTAGGCTTTCTCGGCTTGGCCAGAGACCACAGGTGAGAGCTGATAGGGGTCGCCAAACATAATCAACTGGATTCCACCAAAGGGGCTATTTCGCCGCCGCTTCGCCTGACGAAGTCGCCGATCGATGGCGTCCAACACATCAGCCGACACCATGGATACCTCATCGATCACCAAAGCGTCGAGATTCGCCAGCACCGCAAGAGATTCTTTGGGAATGAAACCGAGTTCCCGGTCTCCAATGATTCCTAGAGGCAACCGAAGAAGGGAGTGGATTGTTTGGCCACCGATGGCCAGTGCGGCAACGCCAGTCGGCGCACAGACCGCCACACTCTTCGCCGTGGTCGCCACGAACTCGTGGAGCAGCGTGGTTTTCCCCGTCCCGGCGCGACCGGTGATGAACAGGTGATCCAGGGTGTCTTCCATTCCCTGCAAAATCTCGTTTTGTTGCGAGTTCAGGGAAACCAGGTCGCTCACTATCATCCTTGCTCTGTGGCCAACTCAGGCTTGGGCCCAAGCAACCAACCTAGGATGGCATCTATGTGGCCGATTGTGCGGAGATTCGGACTTATTGCTCTGTCCATTGTCGCACTCTGGCTGGGGAGCGTCCTGGCACTCAACCTCACCGTCTACTCGCCTGCAGGACAGGTCACCAACTACCTTCGGGCTCTGGAATCTGGCGACTACGTCACCGCAGCCCGGCATGCCGGGATGCCGGAGGTTCCAGCGATTCTTCCTCTCGAGGACGAACTCCAGGACGTCCACGTAGTGGGATCTGCCGCGTTGCCAAACGGTGACATCGTCGTGCAGGCGGAATATCTCCTTGGCGGAGAGAGGGAAAGCACGTTCTTCGTGGTCGAGGCGGGCGAACCAGTGCTTTTCTTCTTTAGAACATGGACCCTCGAGCGCCCCCCACTCGGTCGCCTGGAACTCATCGTGCCAGGCGATGATCGGGTCGATGTGAACGGGCGCCAGTTACTCGTGAGCCGCCTGGGTGTCCCCGCCCAAACCTCTGTCTTTGTCCCCGGTCTCTACGTGGCGTCATTGAACACCCCGTGGCTTGTGGCACCAGAAACCTTCGCCACGCTCACCGAAGTCGGTGAGCGTGTTCAACTTCGTGTGCCCCTTGAGCCGACCACCCAGCTCGTTGACAGGACAACCGCGGCCGTTGAGGACTTCTTGAACGACTGCGTCGCTCAAGATGTGCTTCAACCGGTGGGCTGTCCGTTCGGTGTGACCATTGCCGACCGGGTGGTCGGCACACCGCAGTGGGCAATTCTTGACTACCCGGACGTTTCTCTCCGCTTGGGGGCTGACCGAGCAACCTGGTCTCTTGTGGCAAACAGTGGCGTGGCCGAAGTGACGCTCCAGGTGCAATCACTCTTTGATGGCAGCCTCGAAGAGACGACGGAGATTGTCCCCTTTCGGGTCCTCGGTGTGGTGCGCGGGACGGCACTCGACGAGCCGGTACTCAACCTCTATTAGCCCGCGCCTCCGCGGCGTGCCTGGCGCTCAGCATGGCGTTATAGGCCTGTAGTTCCTGGTCGCCGTCACGATCGGCTTGCCGGTCACGACGCTTGTTTTTGCGATCATCACTGCGGGACCAGGAATAAGTCACCACGATAGCCAGCGCAAGTGTAGGAATCTCGCCGAGGCTCCAGGCAACCTCCCCGCCTCGTTGCTGGTCAGCCAACGGGCTAAGCCCCCACTCGCGGCCCATCGCGCCGTACCACTCGGGGGCGAGCAATCCAGTGCCATAAATCAAGCTCAGGCCAAAGAAGGCATGGAAAGCCATGGTGGCGAAGACAATGATGAGTCGCAACGGGTAGGGGGGATTATGTGGGGACGGATCCACGCCGACAAGGGCTTGAGCAAAAAGATAGCCCGAGAAGACGAAGTGCAGAATCATCCACTGGTGTCCGAGGTGCTCTTGCAGAGCCCACTCAAAAAGCGGTGAGTAATAGAAAACAATCAGTGACAGGGCAAAAATCGTGGCCGCGACCACAGGGTGACCGATGATCGCGAGATAGCGAGAGTGAACCAGGCCAAGAATCCACTCCCTGGCACCTCGTGATCCGTCTTTCCGCGCGGCAATCGCTCGCGAAGCCAAGGTCACGGGAGCGGAGAGAACAAACAGTAGGGGTACCGCCATGCTCAGCAACATGTGGCCCATCATGTGGACGCTGAAGAGATAGACACCATAGAAGGCAAGGCCCGACTGGGTCGCGAAAGCCAACAGAAGCATCCCGCCCACCCACGAAATCGTTCTCGCAATCGGCCAGTGATCGCCGCGGCGCGCCAGCCGGATGTGGCCCGCGACATAGAAGTAAATGCCAAAGACAACAATCAGCGCCCAAATCAATTCAATGCGCCAGTGGGTGAGGACATGCCACCACACGAACTCTGGGGGCAACACCTCTCCCGTAAGAATTTCCGCCGGGGTCGCTTGTGTGAACTGATCCGCCGTGATCTCTGGCACCGGGGTTTGGGTCCGAGCCAACGCGGCTGCAAGGCCGGAGGCAACACCCATGAGCGCAAGTTCAGCACCGAGAACCTTCGCCATCACACCCGTTGTTGCTCTGGCACTGCCTAACTTCCCCAACAGCGCGCGACGGTAGGCAACCCCAAACAACCCCAGCACAGTGAGAGCGCCCACCTTCGCGAGGACCAACAGACCATAGGAGGAAACAATCCCGTCAACCGAGCCGATCCGAAGAACAGCGTTGGCAACGCCTGACGCGGCGACAGCGATGAAGCTCACCAGCGCGATTGTTGAATACCGACCAAGAATCGTCCCAAATTCCTTAGCCGCGGGTCGATTTGCCCAAACGATCACCGCCATCGTGACAAGCCCGCCAATCCAGAAGGCCGCAAAAACAGCGTGGACGAATGATGAACTCACCGCGAGTCCATGATTCGCCGAACCAGCAGCGTGCCCCTGCTCTGCCATCGGCCACAGGGCAAAAACGGCGACGACACCGGTAACCCCTACGAAGGCAAAAGAGCGGACAACCAAGGCCAAAACGGTGACAACGGAAGCCATCCCTATTGTGACTAACCAGGCAAGACCCACATCGGTCTGGGTCATGAATAGCCACAGCAAGTCACCGAACTCTTCACTGGCTGAAACCGGCTCAAGATAGACCGCGAGGAAGGTCAAGAACGCGCTCACCCCGGCAGATACCGTCCACAGCGCCCCACCGACGGTCGCCACGAGTAAGGCCGTGTCAAAGTCCGCTGATGTTCGGCTGAGGGCGAAGGCCGCGACCAACAGACTTCCGACTGCCAACGCGGCACCCAAGTTAACGAGGGCCTTGGCAATAGGGAGCCCATACCGGACAGCTTCGCCGGGATCAACGAGAACCAGCGGGTCAGCGCCACCACCGAGAACCAGTCCCACAACAAGCGCGAGCGCGCCGCCAAGAACGAGCAGACCAGAGGCGCCTGCAAGGGCAACGGGAACGCGAGTCTTCACGACCAAAGCTTAGGCGAGGCCTGAATGACTAAGCCTGGAAAAACGTATCGGGGGCAGCCCGAAGGCTGCCCCCGATATCGATAGTTCAGGTGACTACTTGACAGCTGCCTTCAGCTTGCTACCAGCAGAGACCTTGACGCTCTTGGATGCAGCGATCTGGATCGTTGCACCGGTCTGGGGGTTACGGCCCGCACGAGCTGCGCGGTGAGTGCGGTCAAAGGAGACCCACCCTGGGATGGTGACCTTGTTGCCCTTGGCAACTTCTTTGGACACCACGGTGAAGATGGCGTCAACGACACCGTTAACGGCTGCCTGGCTGTGGCCAGTGTGCTGAGCAACTGCTGCAACAAGTTCAGAGCGATTCATTCTTGTCCTCCTCGGACTTGGTAAGTAGTGTTTCGGCTCGGCCCAGAATCACTCCCGAGCCATCAAAAAACTACCAGCTCGACTTAGTAATGCCCGGTAATTCGCCTCGGTGTGCCATATCGCGGAATCTCACACGAGAAACGCCGTATTTGCTGAGGAAACCGCGGGGGCGACCGTCAATTGCGTCGCGTCCACGAACGCGAACCGGTGAGGCGTTGCGGGGCAACTTCTGCAGTCCAAGACGCGCTGCTTCACGGGATTCGTCAGTGCCACTGGGGTCGACGAGGGCCTTCTTGAGAGCGAGACGCTTTTCGGCGTAACGCTCCACGATTACCTTGCGCTGCTCGTTGCGAGCAATCTTGCTTTTCTTTGCCATGACTTATCGCTCCTCGCGGAATTCAACGTGCTTGCGCACAACGGGGTCGTACTTCTTCAGGACCAAACGGTCAGGGTCGTTACGACGGTTCTTGCGGGTGACGTAGGTGTACCCGGTTCCGGCGGTCGAGCGCATCTTGATGATGGGTCGAATGTCTTGTGCCTTAGCCATTAGATCTTCTCCCCACGAGCAAGCAGCTCACTTACGACGGACTCAATGCCACGGGCGTCAATAGTCTTAATGCCTTTGACAGACAGAGTCAGGGTTACGTTGCGCTTCAGGGAAGGCACGTAATACGTCTTCTTTTGGATGTTCGGGTCGAACCGACGCTTGGTGCGGCGGTGCGAGTGTGAAATGTTGTGCCCGAAACCAGGTACGGCTCCGGTCACTTGGCAGACTGCTGCCATGGGTTCCTCCTGTAATGGCTACCGTAGAGCTAGTGCTCTACCCAAGGTCACTTGTCGGCACACGACCATCGCTACCCTTCAGGCGAGACAGGGAACGATGCGCGCACAGAGAAAAGCAGCACGCCGCTTAACCAAAGGCCAACTGTACGCGGTTACAGGCGCTTAGGCAACCCGAGGTTGGCAAGCACCGCACGTCCCAAAGATGTCGACAATGTGTTGCGGATCTGCGTAGCCGTGTTCACTAGCAACGGCTTTAGCCCACGCTTCAACGGCGGAAGCCTCAATTTCTTTGGTCAGCCCACATTCTCTGCAGATGATGTGGTGATGGTGACCAGGCGAACACGCCCTATAGAGGTTTTCGCCCTCTCGGGTCAGAGCATCAACATTTCCCTCATCGGCAAGCGCGTTCAGCGTCCGATAAACCGTGGCCAACCCAATGGTGGAACCGAGGTCCCGCAGCGCCTGATGGAGCTCTTGCGCGCTCACGAAACCCGGGTTGCGCTCGAGCGCGCGCCAGACTTCTTCGCGCTGCTTAGTGTTCCTCTTCATGTCCTAGCTCTCACCGTCGTGGGAATGATGCGGGTTGTGCCCGTCATCAATAATGCCGACTTCGGTCGTGTTCTCCGGGTGGAGAAGCCCCAGGCCATACGCCTTCGCAAGGTTGGCTGGGGTGAGAACCTCCTCCGGTGGACCGCTCGCGACCACGTGGCCGCTCATGAGGAGGACGTGGTCGGCTGCTTTAGCCTCTTCTAGGTCGTGGGTCGTGAACACAACGGAGCACCCGCGAGCGGGCTCGGCGTGAATGATGTCGTCAATCGTGTGCGCCGAATTGATATCCAGCCCGGTGAGGGGCTCATCCATAAGGAGGACGCTGTGCTCCTGCGCAAGTGCCTGGGCGACGAACACTCGCTGTCGCTGCCCTCCAGACAGCCGGAACACCTGACGCTCCGCCAGATCATCAACACGCAATAGCTCCATCGCTGCCCTCACGGCGTCCCGATCCGCTGGCTCGAACTTGCCCACA
>CAZQIH010000012.1:0-15548 GCA_964593715.1 uncultured Microbacteriaceae bacterium | reverse complement strand
CCTTCAGCGCATCGAGGAAATCCAACGACGCCTGGGTCATGTCTTGCACGTCGTCGACACAGACATGCGCCAGATCCTCAAGCTCTGGGGGCAAACCCGCCTCAAGAAGCACAATCGCCCGGCGAATAATCTCGGAACTATCGAAGGCTCCCGGGCGAGCACTGGCAAGCACCGCCTGGTACTCCGCCCGAAACGCTGTTGCAGCGGCCCATTCTGGTCGTGCATGAGCAGTGGCGAGTGCGTCGAGCTGTTCGTTCGTCACACCGTTATCAGTGGCCCTCGCCATCCATTCGCGAAGCTCCTGGCGAAAAACCGGGAGCTCTCGAACCATCGGCGCCAGAGGGCCAGGCCACTGGGGACCAGCGCCATCCTCGGCGTGCCCGGCCAACAGGGAGGCGATGTCGGCATCCGTTTGGCTTGCAGAGACAAGGTCAGGCTCTGGTAACCCGGCCTGGCGGTTCGCGCTCTGAACGCACAAGAACGCGAGCGAGGCCACCGAGCGAACCCGCGGGCCAGCGGTGGCACGGCCCAGAGCGAGACCCGCCCTGTCGCGAACAAGAGAGGCCTGAGCCCTGGAGGGAGTGAGAATCACTAGGCCATCCACCGGAGAGCCAGCGCCGGCAAGCTGGACGATTCGGGAGATCAACAAAGTGGTCTTGCCCGTACCGGGAGCTCCCACAATCAGCGACGTTTCGGAGACCGGCCTGGCCAGTATCGCGTCGGGGTTTGCCTCCATAGGTTTAGAGGCTAAACCACACCGCCGACGTGTCGTACGCTAGGGATGTGGAAATACGTATCGGAATTGTGAACACTGCCCGCGAACTCGTCATTCAGACGACCCAGAGCACGCCCGAGGTGGAGAAAGCAATCGCTACCGCCCTCGCGGATGAGAAGGGCACTCTGCGCCTCGAGGACGAGAAGGGTCACATCTTTGTGGTGGCTTCCAGGACCTTGGCGTTCGTCGAAATAGGCGAAGAGAAGTCCCGCAAGGTGGGCTTCGCACCCTAATCATGGAACTTGTCCTGGTCGTCACCTTCTCGGGCCTCATCGGCCTGAGCTTGCGCTACCTAATTCCAGGTCGCGCAATGCACGGTTTGTTTGTGATGCCAGCCGCAGGAATCATCGCCGGCTCACTCGCGTGGGCTATCGCAATCTGGGCGGGTCTTGACCCCTCCGGCATCGGGGCCTGGATAATTGCCCTCGGTCTAGCAGCTGCAGTGCCCACCGCTGTCGGAATCATGCTGCCTCGGCGCCGTCAAGCAGCTGATGACGCCCTGTGGGCGCAGCTCACCAGCGCTTCTACGCGGTAAGGCCGACCCGCTCCAAGCGACTGGTGTGAGCAGCCAGTACGTCGGTGAATATTGGCTCAAGCCTCGCAACCGCATCATCCGCGGTGACGATGGCATCCGCCAAGCCGTCTTTGCAGATCAGCATCGCATCGCCCACCAAGCGTCTCGCCCAGAGACTCAGACGCGACACATAGCGGGCATCAACCTGGAGCATGCGCTCGAGCACGCCAGCTAGTAGGTCTTCATCGCCCCCATCCCGAAGTATCTCGGTCACGCGGGCTTCCAAGTCCTTCGGTAAGCCCCCAGCTAGAAGTAACCAAAAGTCGCGGGTAAGTCCAGAGATCACATAGATGGTGCCCACTCGCTCATACCAGCGTGTGGTGTGGAGCCGCTCGAGGTGCCCACTCAACTTATGCCTCGGCGTAGCCAGCGCCCCCGAGACATCCTTTTCGTAATCAGCCAACAGAGCGCGCAGGGCGCGATAGCGATCCATCGCCATCCCTGAGGCCACCATCAGGGCATCGGCATCTTCTGCCGACCACGCTTCGCTGGAGACTGCTGCAAGCTCGCTCGCCGCAGTCAATTGGATGACGCAGGCGCTCGCGAGAAAATCTGCGGCGGGAGGCGTCAGGGCACTGACATCAACTTTGCTCGTCGGCTGGGATTCTTTCCGCGGAGTCACCCGATACGCGGGGCTATCCTTCTTTTTCTTGCGCCAGAACCAGGCCATGATCAAAGCTTAGCCGGGCTTGGCAGGCGGGAATCAGGCCCTGCGCCTAGACTGGGAGAAAATACGACAGAAGGCAGCACAGACAGTGAATTTCTCCGACCTCGGCATTGAGTCCGACCTGGTCGACGCTCTCGCAAGCAAGGGCATCCTCGAACCATTTCCTATCCAGGAACAAACTATTCCCATCGCACTGACCGGCCAAGACATCATCGGCCAGGCCAAAACAGGCACAGGCAAAACTTTTGGTTTTGGCTTACCACTCATCCAAGCTCTAGGCCTCAACCCGGAACCGGGAGTCAAGGCCCTCATCGTGGTCCCGACTCGCGAGTTGGCAGTCCAGGTCACCGAAGACATCGTTCTTGCCTCCAGCAATCGCTCCACCACGGTGGTGTCGATTTATGGCGGCAAGGCCTACGAAGGCCAAGTGGAGGCCATCAAAGCCGGCGCGCAGATTGTGGTGGGAACACCCGGTCGTCTCTTGGACCTGGCAAGCCAACGGCTTCTCTCCTTGGCGGATGTCAAGGTGATGGTTCTCGATGAGGCCGACAAGATGCTCGACCTCGGCTTTTTGCCCGATGTCGAAAGACTCTTCTCGCAGACCTCCCCCACCCGTCACACCATGCTCTTCTCGGCCACCATGCCAGGGCCCGTCGTCGCACTGGCGCGGCGCTTCATGAACAAGCCCATCCATATCAGGGCTACCTCGCCGGATGAGTCGATTACCCAGGCCAACATCAAGCACTTCGTCTATCGCGCACACGCACTCGATAAAGACGAAGTGATTGGCCGCATTCTGCAGGCCGAGGGTCGAGGTAAAACCGTCATCTTCACGCGCACCAAGCGTCAAGCAGCCCGCCTCCAAGAGGAACTCACCGACCGCGGGTTCTCCGCGGGTTCAGTGCACGGGGATCTGAGCCAGGACGCGCGTGAGCGCGCCATGGCCGCGTTCAAAGCCGGCAAGCACGATGTGTTGATTGCTACCGATGTGGCGGCACGTGGAATCGACGTCGATGACGTCACTCACGTCATCAACCACACGATCCCAGAAGACGACAAGGCCTATCTTCACCGCGTGGGCCGCACCGGCCGAGCTGGCAAAACGGGCATCGCCGTGACATTTGTCGATTGGGATGACCTCCACAAGTGGGCGCTCATCAACAAAGCTCTGGAAATGGGAATCCCGGAACCCGTGGAAACCTATTCCTCATCGCCCCATTTCCTCACAGACTTAGACATCCCCGAGGGCACCAAAGGTCGGCTCAAGGCGACGCCAATCCCCCAGAAGGAAAAGCGCGCAGGCGAGCCACCGCGAACAAAAACGGCGCCCGCGAAGAAGCCCCACGCTCACGACCCCAGTGACATGGGTGACCAGCGCGGGCGTGCCCGGACGCGTCAGCGTCGGCGCACTACGAGCTAATCGGAGCGGACCCACTCGCCCTGGCGAGAATGGCCTCGTAGTTTTCCTCGGTGGTGGTGTTTTCACCGAGCCGGTTGCCTTTGCGATCACCGTGATAATCGCTCGACCCTGTGACAATCAGTCCCAGTTCTCTGGCAACCTCCCGAAGCAGGGCCTTCCCCTCGTCGGTGTTCTCTCGGTGGTCAATCTCTAGTCCAGCTAACCCAGCCTCAACATAGGTCTGATAGGCAGCAATGACATCGGGCAGAGCCGCGGTGTGATCCACCGCGCCAGACCTGGCACCCGTTGCCGGGTGGGCAAGAATTGCAACCCCGCCGGCACTAGTGATGATCTCCAGCGCCCGAAGGAGCCTGGGCGCATAGTGGGGCACGTGGTAGGGGCCATCGGCGCGCAGGGCCGTGGCAAAGGCCGCATCGGTGTCTGGGAAATAGCCCTTCTCAATAAGAATCTGGGCGATGTGGGGTCGCCCAGGCGTCGCGCCAGCGGCCATCGCGCCGCGAACTTCCTCCCAACTGATGTCAAAATCCAAGGCAAGCTTCTCCACCATCAAGCGAAGGCGATCCGCCCGGTGCTCACGAATTCGTGCCATTTCGGCAACCAATTCGGGGTTTCTCGGGTCGACCAGTAGGCCCAGCACATGGACACTCCGAGGAATGGCGCCGGGGATCGGATCAATGACCTGAGCGCTCAGCTCTATGCCTGGAACCAGGGTCACTCCGGTGCCACGAATCGCATCAGTGGCCTCATCAATACCGGCCAGAGTGTCGTGGTCGGTCAGTGCCAGTACGTCCACTCCAGCGGCCCGGGCATCCGCAACCAGTTCAGAGGGCGAATCAGACCCATCGGAATAGCGGGAGTGCGAATGGAGGTCGATGCGTCTGGATGGCACTGCTCCATGCTACGTGTCAGACTGGTTGCGTGACTGACCAGGAGACTCCCAAGCCCCCAGAAAACCGGTCAACCACACCGATTTCTGACGCTTTTCGAGATTTCATCTCCACCGGCTGGGGCGATGTGCCCACGCCCGATGCCCACCCACTGCCCCAGGCTCCCTTCGCCAAGGCTCGCAGGGAAAGACTCTCTGGAGAATTCCCCGGGGTCACCCTCGTCATCCCCGCCGGCGAAACAAAGACCCGCTCCAACGACACCGATTACCCCTACCGCCCGCACACCGCTTTTGTTTATCTCACGGGCTGGGGTGCAGACACGGTGCCAGGAAGCATCCTGCTGGGTATCCCGGAGGCGACCGGCCACCAGTGGGTGCTTTTCACCAGACCGCCAGCACCGCGCACCAGCGATGAGTTTTATGCCAACCCCGCCATCGGGGAATTCTGGACCGGGCGACGCCCGGGCCTCGCCGATGTGGCAACGTGGCTAGGTCTTGAGACCAGAGACCGCGCGGACTGGTCCGAGGAGATGCCCCTCCTCCAAATGGCTGCCCTCATTCGAGACTCCGATAGCGCTCTCACCGAGATGATCAATGCGCTCCGCCCCGTCGATGACCAGAGTGTGGATGACACCCTTGCTCGCGTGATCAGCGAAATGCGCCTGGTGAAGGACGCGTGGGAAATTGGCGAGCTGACCGCCGCAGTCGAGGCCACCCACCGGGGCTTTGACAGGATTATCGCGTCGCTCCCCGAGGCGAGTGCTCACCCCCGGGGTGAGCGCATTGTCGAGGGAGTGTTCCACCAGGCGGCCAGGCTCGAGGGAAACGACACCGGCTACGGCACAATCGCTGCAAGTGGCCCCCACGCCTGCATATTGCACTGGGTTACCAATGACGGGCCCGTGAAGTCTGGGGACCTTCTGCTCGTCGATGCTGGCATTGAACTCGATAGCCTCTACACCGCAGACATCACGCGGACGATTCCAGTCTCGGGCTCTTTCTCCCCTCTTCAACGCCAGATCTATGAAGCGGTGCTCGATGCAGCCGACCAGGCCTTTGCTGTGGTGAAGCCGGGGGCTCTCTTTAGAGACATCCACGAAACGGCCATGCGGGTAATCGCTGGCTATGTCCACGAATGGGGTTTCCTGCCAGTCGGGCTCGAGGAGTCGCTAGCAAAAGAGGGCCAACATCACCGTCGCTACATGATTCATGGCACCAGCCACCATTTAGGCCTTGATGTTCATGACTGTGCCAAGGCCAGGCGTGAGATGTATATGGACAAAGAATTGGAGCCAGGCATGGTGTTCACCATTGAGCCTGGCCTATATTTCCAACCCGATGACCACACTGTTCCCGCCGACTGGCGGGGCATTGGGGTGCGCATTGAGGACAACATTGTGGTGACGGAGACCGGTGGTCTCAATCTCTCTCGGAACATCCCTCGGAAGCCCGAGCAGGTCGAAAACTGGGTGAAGGGAAGCCTGCCCTCGCTACACTAGGCGGTGCGCGGAAGTGGTGAAATTGGCAGACACGCAGGATTTAGGTTCCTGTGCCTTCGGGTGTGTGGGTTCAAGTCCCACCTTCCGCACAAGGTGAGTGGTGTGCTCTAGAGCGAGAACAAGATTAAGGATCCGGCCATGACGGCCATCCCAGCAATCAGGCCATAGATGGCCAGTTGGCCTTTCCCGTACTGGCGGGCTGCCGGCAAGAGACTATCCACTGAGATATAGACCATGACACCAGCACCCGCGGCAAACACGATGCCAAGCACCGTGTCGGTGATGAAGGGCTGCAAAATGGCAAAGCCCAAGAAGGCGCCGATTGGCTCAGCAAGACCGGAGAGCGCGCCAAACGCAAACGCGGTTGCTCTGGATTTTGTCGCGTAGTAGATGGGCACCGCGACCGCGATGCCCTCGGGGAGATTGTGAATAGCAATCGCTACTGCCACCGAGAGTCCCACCTGAGGATCATCAAGCGTGAGGAAGAAGGTGGCCATGCCCTCGGGGAAGTTGTGGAGGGTCACGGCCAAGGCAACACCGATTCCCGCTTTCAGCAGGGAGGTATTGGCGTAGTAGGAGCTCGGGTCTTCATCCAACGAGAGCGCCTCGTGTCGGTCATCGAGTTGGGGGTGCTCAAGATCTGGCAAAAAGCGATAGAGCACAGCCATCACGGCAAGGCCTGACAGAAACGCCCCCGCCATGATGGTCTTTCCGGGGGCGTCGCCCCAGTCTGCGACCAAATAGCTAGCTGCCTTGGGAACGATCTCAATGAATGACACATAAATCATGACTCCAGCACTAAAGCCCAGCGCCAGCGCAAGAAACGCTCTATTTGTGTGGTGAGCGAAGAGACCAATCGCCGCTCCCACCGCAGTGGCTAGGCCTGCACCGAGGGTGACTAGCCCCGCGAAGACGACTGCCGAATCCATAGTTTCGCGAGCCTAGCAGGAGGGTTGTCCACGAAGCTTAGGACACCCTTACTTCCCAGCATTGCGCCTCCCGGCCCGTCGGTCCTCGCTCGCCCTGGGCCACACTGCAGGCATGAACCTCCTCGTCATAGCCGCTCTGCTGGGTGGTCTCCTCATTCCTCTCCCGCCCCCGGCGATCTGGGCCTGGCCCACAGAGGGACCACAGGTGATTCTCCGGGACTTCCAAGCTCCCCCAACACCCTGGGGCGCCGGCCACCGCGGCCTCGACCTGCAGGCGAGGGGCTCAACAATCCGCGCCCCGCTGGCCGGAGTCATTTCGTTCAGCGGTGATGTTGCCGGACGTGGAGTGCTTACTATTACGGGTCCCGCAGGAGAACGTGTCAGCCTCGAGCCGGTCACCACCGAGTTGCGCTCGGGCGACCGCGTAACCAGGGGTGAGCCCATTGCCTCGCTCCAGAGCGGGCACTGCAGCGATCTGTGTCTGCACGTGGGCCTTCGCATCGGCGAGCGTTATCGCTCACCGCGAGCCGAACTAGGTGTTCTGCAGCGAGCTGTTCTGCTGCCGTGGACGTCCTAGGCCCTCGGGTGCGCCTGGTTGTAGGCGGCACTCAAGCGCTCGGTCGAGACGTGGGTATAAATCTGGGTGGTACCAAGCGATGCGTGCCCGAGGAGTTCTTGAACACTGCGCAAATCTGCGCCACCATCCAGAAGGTGAGTGGCCGCGGTGTGGCGGAGCGTATGAGGACCAACAGGCCCGCTGCCTGGATACTGCGACAACAGCGCTGCGACCACCTGATAGACACTCCTGGGACCGAGCGCCTTTCCCTTAGCGGAGACAAAAACGTGTGCCGAGTCAGAGCCCGCAAGGAGCGCAGGCCGTCCGGAGCTGAGATAACGCTCCAGCGCCCTCTGCGCTGGAATACCAAAGGGAACGACTCGCTCCTTGTTTCCCTTTCCCACAACCCGCAGTGTTCGCTCGGTCATGTTGAGGTTGTCTACCCGCAAGCCCACCAGCTCGCTCACGCGAAGAGCCGTGGCATAGAGCACCTCAACGATGGCCCAGTCCCGAAGAGCCACAGAGTCCTCAGTGCCTGCCCTCGCGATCAGGTCCTGCAGAATCTCCTCCATCTGCGCTCTGCCCATCACGCGGGGCAACGAACTTGAGCTTGGAGGGGTGCGCAAGCGCGCCGCAATGTCACCCCTGGTGTGTCCTGCACCCACCAGCCACGCGCTAAAGCGCTTGAGCGCCGACACCTTTCGTCTCAGCGTCGCGCCGGCAACCCCGGCCTCCGCCTGGGTCCAGACCCATGACCGGGCAAGCTCCAGGTCACACTCCGAAGCGGTCGTGACCCGCTCCGCGTGCGCGAAGTCAACGAACTGCGCAATATCGGAGGAGTATGCCTTCAGAGTGTTTTCCGAGAGCGTGCGCGAAAGCGCTACCTCATCGAGGTAGAGCGCAAGAGCACGGCGAAGATCCATACTCCCTAGCTTGCGCTGTTGTTTCTAGGTGCAGGCGCAGACACGCCACCGCACTACAGGCCAGACTGCTCGCGATCAATTCCCCGGTTGAAATCGGAATCCTTCTTCGAGAACATCTCACGCCGCTGCTCCTTCGTCATCGCAGCAATTCCCTCGAGACCAGAAGCATCGTGGTGGGCGAGTTCCGCGCTCTCCTCAAGGGGAACAGTCGAGAAGACAACCTGGTCCGGATAGACGTGAACGAGCGAGGCGGAAAGCCCGCCTGGCACGGCACTCAATATTGTTCCCTCCACACCCAGCAGATCGATGTTGTAGCAACTTGCTGCACACACCGACACAGGAACGCCCGCGAAGGTGGAGAAAGTCGAATAGTGCAGGTGCCCGGCCAACAAGGCTCGAACGTCCGTTCCCTCGATGACGCGGGCGAGTGATCCTTGGTCCTCCAACTCGAGGATGCCCATAAGTTCAATGGGCATAGGGATTGGCGGATGGTGAAGAGCAAGAATCGTGCCCCGCGGCGCGGGGGTTGCAAGCTCCGCGGCCAGCCAGTCCAACTGCGCTGGAGTGAGCTCACCGTGATGATAACCGGGCACTGAGGTATCCAGGGCAATGAGTCGAAGGCCATCAATATCGATGACGCGGTCCTGCGGGTCCGCGGTGGCAGGGCCATCGAAGAGCACCTGCGAGAAGGGCTCGCGCTCATCGTGATTACCCATCACCCAGACCAGGGCAGCGCCTAGCTCCACGGCAAAGGGCTCCACCAGGCCCCGCAGGCGCCGGTAAGCACCACTCTCACCCCGATCAGCTAAATCGCCGGTGAAGACCAGAGCATCCACCTGGGTTCCGCTGGCGACAAGTCGCTCTAAGAGCCTGCGAAGCGGGGTGTCGGAGTCAATCGAGCCATAAAGCGCCCGGCCGTCGAGTAAGTGCGTGTCCGAAACATGCACGAGCACTCGCTCTGCGGAGGGGTATTGACTAAAGCTCGACACCAGCACACTTTATACCTCGGCCAGGAAACCCGGCGCCCCAGCGCCGAGCAGCGCCAAATCTGCGGGCTCGCTCAACACCCCAGCCGACTGCTCCCGCACCAATCGCCAGCACCCAGCACTGAGCGCATCACTCCAGCGCCCCGGCACCACAGCAACATCTCGGCCCAGGGTCGCCGCATGATGTGCCGTGTTGAGAGCACCGGAGCGATGTGCGGCCTCCACCACCACCAACACAGAAGAACACGCCGCGATGAGCCGATTGCGATCCAGGAAGCGCCCCGGGGCTGGTCGAACGCCACACGGAGCCTCCGCCACCAGCGCGCCGGCAGAGGCAATGCGAGAAAACATGCCGAGGTTCTCCGCCGGATAGAGACGATCGAGCCCTCCGGCCACGATGGCGACGGTGGGAATATTGCGCCGAAGGGCCACCTGGTGGGCCGCTGTGTCAATCCCGATTGCACCACCAGAGATCACACCTCGTTGCCCCAGAATCTCTGTGGCCACGAGAGAACGCGTGGCGCTGACTCCCCAGGAGCTGGCGTGGCGACTACCCACGACGCCCACCCAGCCGGGAGTGGACTGGAGCAGCCGGATATCCCCCGCAACCCACAGGGTGAGCGGTTGGTGCTCGCCTAAATCTCTTAGGCCCACCGGCCAGTGGGGCTCGAGGTCTGACATAACTTCCACGCCAAGCTCCGCCTGGCGGGCCACGGCGAGCGCAGTGCGCTCGGGCGAATCGCGCGCCCGCCAGGAGTCAATGTGGGTGGCTAAGGACTCATCAACCTCCATCGCGCGCGCGAGCGCGCGCACTATGGCGCGCGAAGAATCTCTACTGCGCAGTCGCTCTAGTGCTGCCAGCGGGCCCTGTGCATGAACGAGGGCGTAGGCCCAGCGATCTCCAGGATCGGCGCAGAGCCCCCAGGATGTCCGGGCAGTGATCTCCTCGTAGTCCATGCCTCGAGCATGGATGAGCGCGGACTTAGGGTGACGGGCCCACTCGAGTGCGTGGAGAGACCGTAGCGAGCAGGAACCGTGGACAGTTACTCGTCGAGCGCGAGTTCCTTGGGAAGTTTGAGTTCTTTCTTGCCAAGCTCCTCGACGTTGATGTCCTTGAAGGTCAGCACTTTGACGGACTTCACGAAGCGATCCGAGCGATAGACGTCCCACACCCACACGTCGGTGAGGGTGAGTTCAAAATAAAAATCATTGCCGCGTTCGCGGACTTCTTGGTGGACCTCATTTGCGAGATAGAACCGGCGCTCGGTTTCCACAACATATTGGAACTGCGAGACGATATCGCGGTACTCCCGATAGAGGGAGAGCTCGGCTTCCCTGTCGTAGTCGTCGAAATCTTCGGGGTCCATAGTGGGCTCAGTCTAGCTCTCTCATCAAAACGGGTTACAGCCGAATCCAACTGGAGCGATGCTCCGGGGTGAGTCCGTGAAGTCTGATTGCCTCTTTGTGGGCGGCACTGCCGTAGCCTTTATGACCGTCAAAACCGTAGTCGGGATACTCCTTAGCAAGGGACACCATGAGCTCATCCCGATAGACCTTCGCCACCACCGACGCGGCGGCGACCGAGACGCAGTCGCGGTCTGCCTTCTCTCTGGTCACCACACGGAGGGGATGTGGCAGATGTTTGGTGACGTAGTCAACGCTTCCATCCAACAGCAAGACCGAGTGACCAATGGCAACTCCTTGCGCCGCCAAGGACAAGAGCCCGCGCACGACGGCTATTCCCAGGGCGTTGTTGATGCCCTCGGTATCGACCTCTGCCGCACTAGCCTCCCCCAGTGCGTGGTGGGGAAACATCTCGCGAACCGCCTGCGCAACAGGACCGCGACGCTTCTCGGTAATCGCTTTGGAGTCATAGAGACCCTCTGGCCACCTCTCAATAGTGGGCTCCCAGACGACGAGGCCAGCAACGACCGGACCAGCGAGGGGCCCTCGGCCCACCTCGTCACAGCCAATCACGCTGGCGGCACCCTGGGCCGCCAGTTTCGCTTCGAACTCGAGCGTGGGCTCTACTCGACTGGCCGTGAGGGGTCCCTCGATTCGATACCGACAAAGGTTTCTGGGTAGTTGCCAAGCCACTGCCAACGCTCAGAAGGCCACGAAATAACAAACGCGCGACCGACCACGTTATCCACCGGGACAAACCCACCACCTGGCTTATCGGTGTTGCGCCTGGAGTCTGCGGAGTTATAGCGGTTGTCACCCATCACCCACAGGGATCCCTCTGGCACAGTGACGCTGAAGTCATCGCTGCTGACCTTGTTCACGCCCTCTGGGAGCGATAGATAGGGCTCCGAGAGCGGAACACCGTTGACCGTCATGGCGCCGAGTTCATCGCAGCACTCCACGGTGTCTCCTGGCAAACCAATGACGCGTTTAACCAGGTGTTCGTTGTCATTGGGGCTCGTGAGACCCACAATCATGGAGAGGCCATTGAGAACGCGCGAGAGCGGGTCGTTTTCGCTGACACCAACCTGCAGCGACAGCCACCCACCCGGGTCAACAAAAACCACGACGTCCCCGCGCTCCACCGGGAACACTCGCGGGGTCAGCTGGCTCACAATGATGCGATCATCGCGCGCGAGTGTGGACTCCATGGATTCGGTCGGGATATAAAACGACCTAATGAGGAAAGTCTTGATCAGAAACGACACCAGGAGCGCCGCAATCACAATAAAGACAAGGTCCCGCAGCAAAAGAAGCAGGGTTTTGGAGGCAGAGCGCTCTGAACTCATCACCGCCACCGGGCATTCAGTGAACGCGCCACGATGCCCCCACTTCCTTCATTGTGTTCCTGCCAGTGTGGCAGGACTCTCCTGAAGCGAGGCTTAGGAGTCGCGCTTTTCGCGAATCTTTGCCTTCTTGCCGCGAAGTGAGCGCAAGTAGTACAGCTTGGCGCGACGCACATCACCGCGAGAGACGACCTCGATGTGGTCAATCACGGGAGAGTGCAGGGGGAACGTGCGCTCCACACCCACCTGGAAGCTGATCTTGCGCACGGTGAAGGTTTCCTTCACACCGTGACCGGTGCGACCAATCACAACACCCTGGAACACCTGAATACGAGAGCGGGTACCTTCCACGATGTTGACGTGGACTTTGACAGTGTCTCCGGCGCGGAAGTCCGGGATGTCACTGCGGAGGCTTGCTGCATCGACGAAATCTAGGGTTTGCATGTCTGAATCACTCTCTGCGCCGCCACAGGTCGCACGCGAATAAAGGAATAAAGCTGTCTATGCCCCCGCCTGATGGCGGTGTGCTACTCCCCTGTGGCAGAGGCGCACTGTGGCACAAGGGCTAAGTCTGCCACAAAATGTGGCGACTGGCTATTTCCCCTACTAGGCTCTAGAGGCCCTCGTAGTGGGGCGAACACGAGATTGCGAGACCACCATGGACACCTCCCACGAAGTCCTGAACCTTCGAACCACCCCGATCCAGCAGCGCAGCAGCGATCGCATGCAGAGCCTGCTCGATGCGGCTGCCGTTCTCATCGATGAAGAGGGAATTGACGGCGTCACAACTACGGCAGTTGCCTATCGCAGCCGTTCCTCCGTTGGCGTCTTGTATCGCTATTTTCCCAACGTCGACAGCCTTCTCAAGGCCCTCGCCCAGCGCAACATGCAGCGCTACATGGACCGTGTTCAGGAGGGCGCCGACCGTGCGGGTGCCGCGCCCTGGTCGGCCTGGGACAACACACTGGCAACGTACGTGGACATGTACCGCCACGAACCAGGCTTCCGCCACCTGGGATTCGGCGACATCATCGTTGAGCGTTACTTGGATGAGGAGCCCACGAACAGCACCGTAGTTGCCCGTATTTTTGCTCAGATGCTCTCCGAGGAGCCAACGTCCCCGTTACCGACACGATGCTTTTCCATCTCGATGTGGCAATTGCCATGGGAATCGCCGTTGTGCACCGGGCGTTTCTCTACGACCCCAAGGGTGACGAAAAATTCATTGAAGCGGCCCGGGTTATGGTCGGCTCGTACCTCCGGACCGAGCTTCCGTTGACGTCCTAGTGATTCCCCGTCATTCCGAGGCCCGCATCCAAGAGATGCGACCAGTCGGAGCATTCGTCGCTTCCGTCCTGAGTGCTCTGGAGAGTGCCGCCATGCCTGGCGTTTCACTTCTCGAGCTTGACGCCCTCGCCCACGACATGATCCGCGAGGCTGGCGCAACGAGCTGCTATATCGACTACCACCCCTCTTTTGGAGGATCGCCGTTTGGCAAGGTGCTGTGCACATCGGTAAACGATGCAGCCCTCCACGGTCTCCCCCACGACTATGAGCTGCAAGGTGGCGACCTCCTCTCGCTAGATTTCGCGGTGAACCTCGGAGGCTGGGTCGCCGATTCGGCAGTGAGTCTTATTGTGGGCTCACCCGCTAACCCGGAGGATCAACGCCTCATCGACGTGTGCGAGGAGGCCCTCACCGCCGGTATCGCGGCTGCGGTTCCGGGTAACCGACTAGGGGATATATCCCACGCCATTGGCGCGATCGCTAAAGCTCACGGCTTCGAAGTCAACACCGACTTCGGTGGCCACGGTGTGGGCCGCACCATGCACGAAGACCCCTCAATCCCCAACGATGGCGCTCCAGGTCAGGGACCCAAACTTAAGCCCGGCATGGTCTTTGCCATCGAACCCTGGCTGATGCACACCACCAGCGAGATTTACACTGATGACGACGGATGGACCCTGCGCAGTGTCGATGGCTCGCGCTCCGCTCACGTGGAGCACACGGTGGTAGTAACGAAAGACGGTCCGTTGGTATTGACCGCCCGCTAGTCGGGCAGCAAATCCGGTCGCATCCGCTGCGTGCGCTCAACGGACTGCTCGTGGCGCCACTGGCGAATCTGTTCGTGGTGCCCAGAGAGCAGGACTTCTGGAACATCAAGTCCTCGCCAACTCCTGGGCTTTGTGAAGGAGGGGTATTCGACAAGCCCCGCTTCATGGCTTTCTTCAGTAAGGGACTCTGGGTTTCCAATGACCCCTGGCACTAAACGCAGTGTTGCCTCAAGCATGGCCACCACGGCGACTTCGCCGCCGTTTAGCACGTAGTCACCCAGGCTCAACTCCAGAACGGTGTGTGAGCCGCTGTAGTACTCGATCACCCTCTGATCGATGCCCTCGTATCGTCCACAGGCAAAGACCAGATGTTCTCTCTGCGCCAGGTCCCTTGCCCGAGCTTGAGTGAACACTCTGCCCGCTGGGCTTGGCACGACCAGCACTGAATCCTTGGTGAGAAGCGAATCAAGCATTACGCCCCAGGGCTCGGGCGACATCACCATCCCCGCTCCACCGCCGTAGGGGGTGTCATCAACGCTGCGGTGTGGATCACCGGTCGCATCGCGCAAATCGTGCACGGAGATATCAATGAGATTCTTATCGAGCGCCTTGCCAATCAGTGACACCTCTAAGACATCAAAGAAGGCAGGGAAGATGGTGACGATGTCGATCTTCACGGGGTGCTCTCTTCCTCGAGGCTCTCAAAGAGGCCCCCTGGGGGCGTAATCTCCACCACCCCGGCGTCGCTATCAACACGAGGCACGAAAGCCTTCACAAAGGGCAAGAGCACTTCGGAATCGCCCGTATTAATCACCAGCAGGTCCTGAGCGGGGAAGTGCTCTACTCGAACCACGGCACCAACCTCCACGCCCGCGCGCACAACCCGCAACCCCACAAGCTGGTGGTCAAACCAGGCGTCGTCCTCGGTGGGGCGAACCTCGGGATCATGTTCCACCCACAAAATTGCTTTCACCAGCGCCTCAGCGGCTGTGCGGTCTTCAACGCCCTCAAAGAATGCGACAGGGCTGCTGTTAACTTCGCGAACGCTCGCCAGGGTCAGTGATTTTCCAAACCAGGGTGAATCAGTGGGAACCTGAAGAGTGAACCTTGCCCCTGGCTGAAACCGAAGCTCTGGGTCGTCCGTGTACAGCTCAAGGCGCAGACCGCCTTTGAGTCCGTGTGCCTTGACCAAGCGTGCAACGCGCAGTTCAACCCGCTCCGGGCGCGGTGCAGTGGACGAGGCGTCCGGAGACATCAGGAGTCGGTGTCGACGACGTCAACCCGCACTCGCCGACCATCAGCAAGAGCATTGACCACGGTGCGAAGCGCTTTGGCGGTGCGGCCAGAACGACCAATCACACGCCCCAGGTCCTCGGGGTGAACGCGGACCTCAAGGAGTTCACCTCGCGGAGTGTCCACGAGCGTGACACTGACCTCGTCCGGGTGATCAACAATCTCCCGGACGAGGTGATTCAGTGCACGATCAAGCATTACTACTCAGCCGGCTTTGTCTCGGCGTCGTCGGCAGG
>CAZQIH010000011.1:0-16412 GCA_964593715.1 uncultured Microbacteriaceae bacterium | reverse complement strand
CCTGCTCTCACGTTCATGAACTATGGCCGAGGCACGCTCCGCACTAATTCCCTTGATGTCTGCCAGCCCCATACGCACGGCGCACTGTTCATCACGCCGATGCGAGTCAGTGGGATCACCGCCAGCGGCATCAAACACCGAACTAGGAGTGGGTGGTTCATAGACAAGACACGAATCTTGTCCACCGGGCCGCATAGAGTCACCATCAACCGCTTCAACCCCCGCCTTCACACCAGAGTGAAGAACAGAAGGCCCCCTCACGATTACCCCGTGGCGTTCCGCGTCGCTCACCAAGGAGGCGGGGGAGTAGAAGCCCATAGGCCACGCTCGCAATAGTCCCGCCAGATAGAGAGCTGGATAGTGCAACTTGAGCCAAGAACTGGCGTAGACCAGCAGGGCAAAGCTCAGAGAGTGACTCTCTGCAAAGCCAAAACTCGCAAACGCCTCAATCATGGAATAGATGCGCCCGGCGCTCTGGTCATCAAGCCCGTTGGCTGCCATCCCTCGGAAAAGGGTCTCTCTCAATGATTCGATGCGCTCTCGCCCGCGCTTCGAGCCCATAGCCCGCCTCAATAAATCCGCATCTTCAGCGCTACACCCGCCCACCGCCATGGCGATTTGCATAATCTGTTCTTGGAATACAGGAACACCCAGGGTCCTCTCCAAGCACTCCTCGAGAGCGGGGTGCGGATACTGGATGGGTTCGCGGCCCGCTTTACGTTTCACAAAGGGGTGCACGGCGCCACCTTGAATAGGTCCCGGGCGAATCATGGCAATCTGTATCGCAAGGTCATAGAAACGCCTGGGCTGAAGCCTCGGCAACAACGCCATCTGCGCCCGTGATTCAACCTGAAAGACACCAATCGAATCTCCCCTGCACAACATGTCATAGACGCCAGCTTCGTCACGGGGGAGTGTGGCAAGTTCCCACTCTTCGCCAAGTTTCTCCTTGGCCAAGTCGAAGGTCTCGTGGATGGCTTCGAGTATCCCGAGGCCCAGAAGGTCAAACTTCACTAACCCCATCCACTCGCAGTCATCTTTGTCCCACTGGAGAACCGTGCGAGCGTCCATGCGGGCATGTTCTATCGGCACAACCTCGGACACCGGCCGATCAGTCAGTACCATTCCGCCCGAGTGAATTCCTGTGTGACGGGGCAAAGTCAGTGTCCTCAGCGCAAGATTCACCACATCAGCTGGAATGCTGTGCTCTGCACTCTCGAGGAACGCTCCAGAGCGTTCAACTTGGCGTGCGAAGGCATCTTGCTCACCCGGGCTGTATCCCAAAGCCCTGGCCATATCGCGAATGGCGCTTTTGGGCCGATACTCAATCAGCGTTGCTACTTGAGCGGCACTGCGACGCCCATAGCGCTCAAAGACATACTGAATGACTTCTTCCCGGCGACGGGATTCAAAATCAACATCGATATCGGGTTCTTCATCACGCAACGCAGAGAGAAACCGCTCGAAAGGCAAGTTGTAGTAAATCGAGTCCACGGCGGTGATGTCGAGCAGAAAACACACCGCCGAGTTAGCAGCAGACCCTCGACCTTGACAGAGAATTCCGCGGGAGCGCGCAAAACGCACAATGTCATGGACAATCAGGAAATATCCCGCAAAGTCCTTGCTCTCAATAACGTCGAGCTCCTTGGCAATACGGGCATGCACCTCTGCGGTGGCCCGGGGATAGCGTCGTGGCACGGCCTGCGCAATGAGCTCCCGCAAATAGCTCATGGGGCTGTGCCCGGGCGGACATAATGATGTGGGCAGACCAGGGCTTACCTTCTTGAGCGAAAACCCTATCTCCTGGGCGATCTGGTGGCTTCGGGCGACAGCTCCGGGATAGGCCCTAAAACGACGCTCTTGCTCAGCACCTGAGCGCAGATAAGCAGCCCCGGAGGCTGGTAACCAATCGCTGAGCTTGTCCATGCTGGTTCTCGCCCGCACCGCAGCCATGGCGTGAGCCAGGTCGGCATCCTCAGCTCGTGCGTAATGAACCAATCCGGTAGCCACAGTGGGAAGCCCGTGCCGAACTGCGAGATCTGCAAGAAAGTCGTTGTGCACACTGTCCATCGGGTGCTGGTGATCAAAGAGTTCAACAACGACGTTCTCGGGCCCAAAGCGCTGTACTAGTTCCACCAGTGCAGCTTCGCTGGCACTTTGTTCCCCGCGTGAGGGAACCCTGTGGTGTGGCAACGCCTGGCGGACTGACCCTTTGCGGCAGCCCGTGAGCACCATCCAGTGGTCTCGACCCTGCTCCGCCAAAGCGTCAAGATCACACACCAGAGTGTCTTTATCGCTGCTTCCCAAATGAGCGTCCGTCAGCGCTGAAGACAGCCGGTGATACCCCTCCTGACCTCTCGCCAGGACAAGTAGGTGTGGGCCCTGCGGGTCTGGCACCGCGGTGCGGGGCTGGTTTCCCCGCAGGGATATTTCCGCTCCAAAAACAGTGTTCATGGAGTGCGCGGCTGCTGCCTCGGCGAACCTCACCGCCCCGTAGAAACCGTTGTGATCGGTAATCGCCATTGCGGAGAGCCCCAGCTGGGCGCCGCGGGTAACCATTTTTTCGGGGGAGGAGACTCCATCGAGAAAGCTGAAACTACTGTGCAGATGAAGCTCGGCGTAGGGCACCACGTCCTGTGGGGTTTCCACCACAGGGGCTCGATACGGTGCTCGACTCTCGGACCAGGCAGGAGAATCACCCGCGTCAGCTCCCAAGGGTGGTGAGGTGCCAGGCCTTGAGGCGTCCCTCAAGCGTTTTTCGTGCTCCGACCAGGGAATAGGGGGATTGTGCCAGCCCATCAGTCATACCTGGCTTCTATGCGCCACTGATACCCCTGCGCCGTTGTCAGCAGCCACCCAATTCCTCGTTCGTCTAAAACTTGTAGACGATGCGCGTATCGAGCTTTCGCTGCGTCCCACCAGCGCTCAGTGACCGGCCACGGCCCGGCCCAGGACACGAGACCCAAACGACGTTCACCAAAGACCAGGGAGGCAGGGGTGCCAGAGAGCTCTGCATTATCTATCCACACGTTGCTCCCTGTGTCATCGTGAAGAGCAACATCAGGGGGAAGAGCAAATACGGTTCCGGGGAATGGCTCGGGCAAAGCGCCGGGAAGTGGCCCAGTCACAGCCCCGACATCCTTTTCGCCCCAAGTCGTGAGCACCTGAGTGCCCGCAGGAAAACGTGACGCCGCAGAGCGAGCGCTGAGGACGCCGTGTGCACCCACCATTCCTTGGACTCTGGAGAGCACATGGTGGACACGACTATCGGGGCCTTGTCCCCATAAACCCGGTTCATGAGCGCCCAGATTTTCTGGATGTAACGCATCAAAACGCACCGACACCACACCCGGTGGTTGTTCACCCCAGCCAGCAGAATCCCTGGCCAAGGACTCCAGTTGCCAGCGAACCCGATCGACAAGTTCACTGGCGCTAAAAAATCGTGGATGAAGCCACGTTCTGGTGTGAGCTGGGCCTGAATCAAAACCGATTGTGATGCGCACCCTGGTGCACACAACACCGGCAGCAAATAACCGCCGGTGGTAGTTCTCTGTAGCGTGACGAATAGTGAAAGCCAGCTGATCAACAAGGTGCAGAGGTTCAGAGAGCACAATTGATTCAGAAGCGTCCACCGGAGAATTCTCGGGACTCAGCCACGTGCCATCACGTCCTGATGCCAATCGATAAATCTGCTCTCCTGCGGTACCAAAACGTTCACGAAGAGCGCTCTCGCCAAGGGCAACGCAGTCACCGAGAGTGTTCACCCCCAGGCGACTCAACAAAGACACCGCGTTAGCGTCATCCAGAACACCAACGGGTAGTCCCGCAAGAAAGGCGGAGGATTTTCCAGGCTCCACGATGCGAATGGGGTGCGCGGAATCGGTCTGCTGCGACGCCATCACCGCACTAAAGAGATCATCAGAGACTCCCACGCGGGAGTGAAAACTGTGCTCGCCAAGAGAAAGAGCAGACATGAGGGCGGTGGCAGAGGCTTCTTCACCGCCATAAAAGCGCGAGAGTCCTCGGGCAGCGAATGCCAACAAGCCAGGCTCCACCACGGTGTGCTGGGACACGGTGTCCTTGAGTGCAAGGAGAACCAGATCAAATACTCTGCGGTTACGCTCTGGCGAATCAGGCAAAACACTAAGCCCTGGGCACCTCATCTGAGCATCTCGTCGCTTCATTCCGACTCTGACACCAGTAGCCGACGCTTCTGGCGAGCAGCCCACCACGGCACCTTGATGAATGAGAGCGAGCGCTGCGCCAGAAACCGCTTCTGGTAGCTCATCGTCACACTGAGCAGCCATAACCGGCCAGTCAGGAATCCACAGAACAAGAGTGCGCGCCATCAGGGTTACCCAGCGCTACGGTGCCGAGAAATATCAGTAACAGAGGCAACTACTGGGTTGTAATGGGCGCCCCACGCATCAATTACCATCTCGCACGATCGAAGGGCCGCACTCTGGCGGGAACGCGCAACCACACTGATGTGGTGCTCGTGAAGAACACCGTGGCCGTCACCAAGGCCACGCCAACGGTGTGCAGAAACGCTAATGCTGGCTTCCGTGCGAGGCCAGCCAGGACGACTCAAAATAGTGGCCTCTCGTTCACGCAGACGACCAAGCACCGTACTGAGGACCCGATCAGAAGGCTGTGCGGAAGGCCCCAGAGCAACAATCCCGACCACATCGATGAGTGCGCTGACTACAGAGAGCCATTGTTCTCCAGGGTGGGGGACCAGTACCAGGCGATCCAAATTAACCCCCATGCCCTCCGCAGAGGCAAGGCCGGCATCTGGCATACCCACGAGTGCACACCATGTCCCAGACGACGTTGCAGCGGCAATAAGAGCCCACAGCAAAGAAGGCGACGGATCAATGTCGTAGACCACGCCTCGACGCAGACCCCCGTGCGGGAACAGGGTTTCTAAACCTGGAGCCACCGGAAATACCGGGTAGTCAGCGTGGGTACTTTCCAAGGAGCGAATGCGCTCCTGCAACTCACGCACATCGGCTCGCTGCGGGGGAGCAGCATCGAGACTGAGCGCGGGGGACATAACGCTATGTTCGAACATTTGTTCGATTCTGTCAACATCCACCGACACAGAAAGAAACAGGGCCTCCCACCGAAGTGAGAGGCCCTGTTGTCGCGTGCGCGAGGGGGGACTTGAACCCCCACGCCCTTACGGGCACTAGCACCTCAAGCTAGCGCGTCTGCCATTCCGCCACCCGCGCGCACACCGCGTCAAACGCGGAGCGACCGACACGACATTACCACTAAAGTCCCGGTTCCCAACTGCCCCGCAGGGTAGCCTGGGGCCATGGTTGCCGCCCGTCCTCCGAAGGAGCGCGCGCCGTGGGGCTTCTAGAGGCCATTTTGCTGGGCATCATCCAGGGGCTTACCGAATTCCTCCCGGTGTCCTCCAGTGCGCACTTGCGGATTGTTGGTGAATTTTTGCCCTCGGCCACAGACCCCGGAGCCACCTTCACCGCCATCACTCAAATAGGCACAGAGCTCGCGGTACTTGTCTACTTCGCTCCGGATATCGCTCGGATTCTTCGCGGATGGGCGGCCTCACTGGGTAAGCCATCGTCGTGGTGGAGCGACGCCCCGCACGAGGCTCGATCACAAGCGAAGCTTGGCTGGCTCATCATTGTGGGAACCCTGCCAATTGTGGTGGTCGGATCTTTCGCTCAGGAACTTATTCGCGGCGCTTTCCGCTCGCTCTGGTTAGTCGCCACCGTACTCATCGTCTTTGGCCTTGTTCTTGCGGCCGCGGACTGGTGGGGAAGAAAGAGCTCAACCCTGGACGACCTGACTGTTCCCCACGGTCTGCTCTATGGAATGGCGCAAATGCTCGCTCTGATCCCTGGCGTATCGCGCTCAGGGGCAACCATCGCGATGGGGAGAACCCTTGGCTATGACAGGGTCTCCGCAGCGCGCTACTCATTTCTTTTGGCCATCCCCGCAGTACTGGGCAGTGGCTTCTACGAACTCTCCACAGCACTGACCAGGCCCGAGGTGGCAGGGCCGTTCTCCTTGTTTGACACGTTCATCGCCACAGTGATCGCCTTCGCCGTGGGCTGGGCTGTTATCGCTTGGCTCATGCGCTACATCCAAACGAGAAGCTTCATGCCCTTTGTGATCTACCGACTTCTCCTCGGCACCGCGCTCATGGTCGGTCTCTCAACCGGCGCCATTAGCCCCCTATGACTCGTTAGAGCTGGGGCGGTCAGGGCGGCCGCGGAGGTATTTCTCGAACTCCTGCGCAATTGCGTCGCCAGAAGCTTCCGGAGCGTCCGCGGCGTCTCTGGCCTGCTCGAGCTGACTGATGTAAGCACTCATGTCATCGTCTTCAGCAGCGAGAGCATCAATGCCCTCCTCCCAACGCAGGGCTTCCACTTCAAGATCGTCGCGCTCCAAGACGATTCCCACGTGCTCTTCGAGCTTTTCGGCAAGCGCCACCGTTGCTTTGGGTGAGGGCGATGTGTGCACGTAGTGCGGCACGTGAGCCCACAGGTGCAGGGAGGGAATACCCACTTCCGCAGCGGCCAACGCCAAGACTGTGAGGACGCCCACCGGGCCTTCATAGGTCGACTTCTCAATATCGAAATACTCGCGAATTGCCGCATCATCACTGGTTGCCGTGACCCTAACGGGGCGAGAGTGGGGGACATCCGCCAGCATCGCCCCCAGGAACACGATGGCATCCACATTGTGAGCGAGCGCGTGGTCAATCATCGTCGAAGCGAAGGACTGCCACAGCCTGGAGGGTTCCTGGCCCAGAAGCACGAGTGGCGCTGGCTCGGAATCCGGAGAGGGGGCCCACAGGGTCACCTCGGGCCAGTTGAGAAAGCGAGTTCCATCACTCGCGTGCTCCACCAGAGGCCTGGTCAGCTGGAAGTCGAAATACTGCTCTGGATCGATGGAGAAAACCGGAAGCAGTCCGGCTTGGTCGATAATCATCTGCGCGGTCTGGCTGGCTGCATCGCCCGCATCGTTCCACCCCTCAAAGGCCACGACCATCACTCTGGTGTGGTCAGAAAAGGGGATGTGGGTCATGAATTCTCCGCTCAGATTCTTCACTCTACCTCCCACAATAGGCGCCACTAGACTTGGCGGTTGTGACCACCCAATTTCCCGCTGCCGTGCTTTTTGACATGGACGGCACGATTATCGACTCCGAGCCCTACTGGATGATTGCCGAGACGGAATTGGTCGAGGAGCACGGGGGAACCTGGTCCTCCGAACAGGGGTATGCCCTCGTGGGGAGTGGGCTGTGGAATTCAGCGGCCCAGCTGCAAAAAGCTGGCGTGGATCTCTCTGCCGACGACATCGTTCATCGCCTCAGCCAGAGGGTGTTGGAACAAGTAGCAGCCTCGGTGCCCTGGCGGCCCGGCGTTCGCGAGCTTTTTAGAGAGCTCCTCGATGCCGATATCCCCTGTGCATTGGTCACCATGTCGTTGCGATTGAACGCTGAGGCGCTGGCGCAGGCCGTCGCGCGTGAGCTAGGGCAACCAGTGTTCCTGGCGATTGTCGCTGGTGATGACGTGAGCGAACCGAAGCCCCACCCGGAGGCATACCTCACGGCCGCGGTAGCACTCGGTGTTGCGATTGGCGACTGCGTCGCCCTAGAAGATTCCAGTTATGGGGCGGCTAGCGCGTTCTCCGCGGGTGCGGTTACCGTAGGAATTCCCCTCCACGTCGACATCAAACGCGAGTACGTGCATGAACTGTGGGACTCTCTGGAGGGCCGGGGCCTAGAACACTTGGCCAAGACCTGGCGCTCTCACCGCGCGGGAGGTGCATCGTGAAGGTTCGCAGGGGACCCTTTGTGATTGGCGATCACGTTCAGTTGCGTGGGCCCAAGGGAAAACTCCACACCATCACCCTGCAGGCTGGCGGCCAGTACCACACCCATAAAGGCCCCCTCGCTCACGATGACGTGATTGGCAAGCCCGAGGGTTCGGTCATCAGCACCAGCAACGGCGTGCCGTACTTGGCGCTGAGGCCACTACTAGGCGATTTCGTCCTGTCCATGGCTCGAGGCGCGGCGATCATTTACCCCAAAGACTCAGCACACATCGTGGCGATCGCCGATGTCGCCCCAGGGCACCGTGTCCTTGAGGCAGGAGTCGGTTCCGGCGCGCTCACCCTCTCCCTGCTGCGAGCAGTCGGGGAGTCGGGCAGTGTGCTCTCGATAGAACGACGCGAAGAATTCGCTGAAATTGCAGGGGCAAACATCCGGACTTTTTTTGGCGCTGAACCCGCCCACTGGGAGTGCCAGGTAGGCGATTTCCAGGACGTCGCTCTCTCACTGCCGGCGATGAGCGTCGACCGCGTGATCCTTGACATGTTGGCTCCCTGGGAGTGTGTGGATGCCGTGGCGCACGTTCTCCAGCCCGGGGGAGTACTGGCGGTCTATGTCGCCACGGCGACTCAACTCTCCAGGGTGGTCGAAGCCCTCCGCGAGACCGGCCGGTTCACGCCATGTGTGTCCGAGGAGGTTCTCGTGCGCCCCTGGCACGTTGAAGGCCTTGCCGTTCGCCCCGAACACAGGATGATTGGTCACACCGGATTTGTGATGACGACCAGAATTGTGGCGCCGGGTGTTGAGATCCCGCCGACGAAGCGCCATCACACGAAACCCGAGTATGCGGTGGACGATATTGAGGCGTGGACCCCGGGGGCGACTGGTCAGCGTGCTGCCAACGACAAAACAATTCGAAAGACTGTGCGCCAGGCTAAGGAGCGAGCCGCCCGCTCTGAATCACCCTAAGCACAGGACCGCTCGATAGACTGGAGAACACTATGTCGAAAGTTTCCTTGGCTATCGCTTCCATCGTTGTCCTCGCTTCCGGAGCGCTCGTCGTTGGCACTATTGCCGCTTCGTTCCCCGAAGAGTGCGAGTCTCCCTACCAGCCGGGCAAAGCTTCGGCTCTCGTGGAGGTCACGAACTCTGATCAGGGCACAGCCCAGGCCAGCTTCCCAACACCTCTCAAAACCACCGGTCGAGAGCTCAGTGTGGTTCACGCCGGTGAAGGGGAGCCTGCCAGGGCAACAGGGTTTGTCGATTTTGATCTCAACATCTTCCTTGGCGCTACCGGCGAATATGTGACCGGCTCGGATTACCAACCGGGTAACCCTGTTCGTCGCGTTATCGATTCCTCATCCGAGGATGTCTTCTCCGCTGTCTTGGAGTGCCAACAGCCAGGGTCACAGATCGTTCTGACGACGACCGTAGAAGATGTCTTTGGCCCCATCGAGGGCGATGAGCTCATCACCAGTGACTCCACAATCGTGTTGGTCGTAGATGTTCACCAGACCTACCCCAGCAAGGCGAATGGAAGCGCTCGACTTCCACAATCGGGTATGCCCACGGTTGTTCAGACCGATGAGGGTGTCCACGGACTGAGTTTCCCGAATGCTCCCATTCCCACCGAGCTGCGTGTTTCGGTGCTGAAGCAGGGTGATGGAGTCGCCATTCAAGAAGGCGACTTCGTGACCACCCACTTCACGGCTGCGGTGTGGAACACGCGCGAGATTTTCAACACAAGTTTTGAGCAGGGCATTCCCTTGTCACTGGTCGCCCGCGATAGCTTCACCGCGGGCGATGGTGTCGGGGTCATTCCTGGCTTAGCGCAGGCACTGATTGGACAGACCGTCGGCTCTCAGGTTCTTGTTTCTGTTCCACCGAGCCTGGGCTATCCCGCAGGCCAGGCTCCAGCGGGTGTCCCTGATGGTTCGACACTCGTCTATGTCTTCGACATTTTGGGTATTGGCAAGTAACGCTACTCGTGGGCCCCGCGCCCTAGGATGAGCGCGTGGCCAGCTCGCTCAGCACTGTCAACCCCGAGGATCGACTCTTCCACCTGATTCTTGCCTTGATGGCAACAAGCCAGGGGCTGACCAAGGATCAGATTCTCACGACAGTGCGCGGTTATCGCGAAGACACTGAAGCGGGCATGGCGCGAGAGAGCATTGAGCGGCGCTTTGAACGCGACAAAGATGCTCTCCGGGAGCTCGGTATACCCCTGGAAGCCCTGATTCCCCCCGAAGAGGATGGCAACAACAAAAGCACGCTCTATCGAATCCCTAAGGGCGATTATGACCTCCCCGAGGACGTCGTCTTTAGCTCGAGAGACGTCGCACTCCTCAACCTTGCAGCAGCTGTCTGGCGGGAAGGAAGCCTCTCACGGGACGCAAAGACCGCGCAGATCAAGCTCGCGTCACTGGGCGCCCTCGTGGACGAAACGCTTCTAGGCTTCGCCCCGATTCTCAGCACTCGGGAACCAGCACTGGCGACGCTGCGTGAAGCTATCGACAAGTCCATACAGGTGAGTTTTGCCTACCTAAAGCCCGGCGACACTGACGCGGCAACCCGAACCATATCTCCCTGGGCGCTGGTCAACCACGAGGGTCGCTGGCACGTAATGGGGCACGACTCCGCTAGTGGCCGGGAGAGAACTTTTCTGCTGCGCCGGATTGTCACCACCGTGACACCGTTGGCCTCCCACCCTGCAATCCCGGGACCGGAGGGAATTGCCGATCGCGCACTGGAGGAACTTCAGCAGCTCTACCAGACCAACACCGCCACCCTTCGGGTAAAGCCGGGTACCGACGCGGCAAGTTCGCTCCGAGCCCGCACAGGTACGCAAAGCAAGGACGGGCTTCTGATCGCACATTTCACAGATGCTGAAGTCTTTGCCAACGAGCTCACCTCCTGGGGCTCCGACGTCGTGGTACTCGACCCTCCCGATCTTCGCAACCGGGTGATGTCCCATCTTGAAGCTCTGGTGAGAGCGCATGGCTAGGAGTCCGCGCCCGGGAGCGACTGACAATCTCATGCTGTTGTTGGCGTTGGTCCCCTACGTCCTTGATAAGGGCGAAGTGAGCGTTTCGGAGGCGGCCAAGCAGTTCCAACGCACCGACGATGACATCATCGAGGCCATCCAGCTCATCGCCTGCGCGGGTATACCCGGCGAGAATCTCGCTTACTCTCACCTCGATCTCTTCGATATTGACTGGGACCTCTTCGAGCAGCAGCGCCTCATCACCTTCTGGAACACCGTCGCGATTGATCACTCACCGCGATTTACAGCACGCGAAGCATCGGCGCTGATCGCCGGGCTTCAGTACTTGGCAGCCCACCCCGCCTATTCGGGCCGAGGCGATATCGATGACGTGCTCGGGAAGATCCGTCGAGGGAGCTCCCACGGATATTCCGACAGAATCGCCATTGCTCAGCCGGCAGCAGAGGGGCACCTTCAGATTCTCAATGACGCAATCGACACGAAGGTCTCGGTCTCTATCGTGTACCACAACAAGGCCGGCGAGACGGGGACCAGGGTGATTGACCCCTTGGTCCTGGAATCCAGGGATGCCGCGTGGTACGTCCGGGCATGGTGCCATCACCGGCAAGCGCTTCGCACCTTCCGGGTTGACCACATGGAAAGCGTCGTGACGACAGGGCAACCCCAGGGCAATCACGACTCGCTGATCGACGATATTTCTCCCGAGCTGTTCCAACCCTCGAGCGACGACATCACGGTCGTCATTGAAACCACCGTCGGTGCACTACCGGTGATCGCGGATTATCTTCCTCGCGGATTTAGTCAGCCAGCGGGGGAGGGGACTTTGCGACTGGAGATTCCCTTTGCCCACTATGGCTCCTTGACGCGCTTTGCTGCCGCGCACCCCACACTCGTCACAGTTGTCTCTCCCGGCTCCGCCGTGACGGCCGTTCGAGACTTTGCCCAGGAAGCGCTTCGCGCCTACGAAGCCCGAGGGTAATCAGCCTCGCGGTGCTAGAGTGGGCATCGCATCAAGAGAAAGGGAACACCGTGTCTGGAAATCTGGGTGGATGGACTGGCCTGATTGTCCTCGTCGTCGTTTTGCTCCTCTTTGGTGCTCCGAAACTTCCTGGTCTCGCCAAGAGCCTCGGCCAGTCACTCAAGATCTTCAAGACCGAAGTTCGTGGCGAAGACGACCCCAAGGACTCCAACGCCGCTGGCAAGGGTTCTGACGGGCCAGACGCCCCCACCCGGTAATCGTGGCGGAATCTCGCCGCCGTTCGAAGTCTCCGGAGGGCCGGATGACGCTGGGAGATCACCTTCTTGAGCTCCGCCGTCGGCTCGGTGTCATCGGACTATCCATAGTCGCAGCGGCAGTCGGCGGCTGGTTTCTCGCTGACCCCGTATGGGCGGCGCTGAGCGAGCCGGTCATGGAGATTGCCCGGGAAACCAACAGAGACGCCGACATCAACTACACCTCTGTCACTGAGGCCTTCGACACCAAGATTGCTATCTCTCTCGTGCTCGGGATTGTCATGGCGGCACCGGTGTGGCTGTATCAAATCTGGGCATTCTTTGTCCCAGCGCTCAAGAGGCGTGAGCGACGCTACGCCGTGGGATTTTTGGCGGCATCTGTGCCTCTATTTTTTGCGGGCGTAACCGCCGGTTGGCTGGTATTACCCAACATTGTTGTCCTGCTCACGAGCTTCGCTCCCGAGCAGTCCTCCACCCTGTTAACGGCGAGGGTGTATCTGGATTTCGCCTTGAAACTCGTTGTCGCTGTTGGCGTGGGGTTTGTGTTGCCGGTCTTCCTGGTGCTACTGAATTTCATCGGTGTACTGAGCGCAAAGGCCATCATTCAGGGATGGCGCTGGGCGATTGTGACCATTGCGCTGTTCACAGCGCTCGCTACTCCCGCCGCGGACGTGGTGTCCATGATCTTGCTAGCAATCCCGATGGTGATTCTCTATTTTGTGGCGGCCGGTATTGCAGCGATAAACGACAAGCGTCTTGCCAAGAAAGCAGCAAAACTTCTCGGGGGAGCAGACTCCGGTTCTGATGACTGAGCCAAGCCCCGCGGAACGCTACCGTGCTGCAGCCGCGAGACGAAAATCTCCCCGCCTCGATGAGTTTCGGCAGGGCCTGAGTTTCGATCTTGACCCCTTCCAGATTTATGCCTGCGAATCTGTGGAATCTGGCAGAGGCGTCCTGGTGGCGGCTCCTACCGGTGCCGGGAAGACGATTGTCGCCCAGTTCGCGATACACGTCGCGCTGCAACAGCCCCAGGTCAAAGTCTTTTACACCGCCCCCATGAAGGCCCTCTCCAACCAGAAGTACCAAGAGCTGGTGGAGCGCTACGGCTACTCAGAAATTGGGTTGTTGACTGGCGATACGAGCATCAATCCTGGCGCTCGGGTGGTGATCATGACCACCGAGGTACTGCGCAACATGCTCTATGCCGGAAGCGCTCTGCTCGAGAACCTTGGCTATGTAGTCATGGACGAAGTCCACTACCTCGCAGACCGCTTCCGCGGGGCCGTCTGGGAGGAGGTCATCATTCATTTGCCCTCCTGGGTTCAGCTGATTTCCCTTAGCGCGACCGTGTCCAATGCCGAGGAATTCGGTGACTGGCTGCACACCGTTCGCGGACACACCGACGTGATCGTCTCCGAGGATCGCCCGGTGCCACTCCACCAGCACATGATGTTCGCCCACAAACTGTTGCCCCTTTTTGCGAGGAAAAAAAGCTCTGTGGAGGTGAACCCCGAGGTGGTCGGCATGGCCCAGATGCTGGGCCGCCACTCGACGGGGCGAGGACGCACGAGAGGCGCTCCGCGTTACGCCCGCTACGAGGATAAGAACCACAAGGTCTACCGCTCCGACGTGATCCGAATGCTCGACGGTGATGATTTGTTGCCGGCGATTTTCTTCATCTTCTCGAGGGCTGGCTGCGACCAGGCAGTGACACAGGTCTTGCGCGGGGGCGTCAAACTGACCACCCACGAGGAACAGGCCCAGATACTTGATTTTGTTGAGGAGAGCTGCCAGCGCCTCGATGATGACGACAAGGCGGTACTGGGCTATCACGCGTGGCTCGATGGCGTGGTCCGTGGTGTTGCCGCCCACCATGCTGGAATGTTGCCGATTTTCAAAGAAACCGTCGAAGAGCTTTTCCGTCGCAAGTTGCTCAAGGTCGTCTTTGCCACAGAAACGCTGGCTCTGGGTATCAACATGCCAGCCCGCACCGTCGTCCTCGAGAAGCTCGAGAAGTTCAATGGCGAGGCGCGAGTGCCCATCACCGCGGGTGAATACACGCAGCTGACCGGCCGTGCTGGACGCCGAGGAATCGACGACGAAGGCCACTCAGTGATCATCTGGCAGCCCGGTATCAATCCCGAAGCTGTCGCCGCATTGGCCTCCAGACGTTCTTATCCGCTCAAATCGAGTTTTAGCCCCACCTACAACATGGCAGTTAATCTGATTGCCCAGTTCGGTGTTGAGCGCACCAGGGGAGTGCTGGAATCGTCATTCGCCCAGTTCCAAGCCGATCGGCACGTCGTCGAGCTCGCCAGGACAGTGCGCAAGAACGAAGAGTCTCTCGCGGGTTACGCCCAATCGCTCGAGTGTCATCTCGGCGATTTCCGTGAATACGCGGGGATTCGCCGACAACTCAGTGATCTGGAGAGGGAGCACGGGCAACGCAAATCCCAGAAGGCCGGCGGTGAAGTCGGGAAAGATCTCAGCCGCTTGCGCGCGGTGATGAAACGCCACAGCTGTCACGCTTGCCCCGATCGCGAATCACACGCGCGCTGGGCTGAGCGCTGGTGGAAGCTCGAGCGTGATACCGATCGAATCCGACGACAGATCAAGAGTCGAACCGCCGCCATTTCTGTGGTGTTCGACCGGATCCTCGGCGTGCTCATCGAAACCGGTTATTTGGTGGGAGAAGGGGAAGACCTGAGCCTGACACCCCACGGTGAGACCCTGAGACGAATTTATGGCGAACGAGACTTGTTGGTTGCTGAGTGTTTAAGACGACAGGTGTGGAGCGAGCTGAGTGGCCCAGAACTCGTCGCGCTGGTTGCGACGCTCGTCTATGAACCACGCCGCGATGACACTGCCGTCCACCCGAAGGACATGCCAGGCGGCCAGTTCCCTCACGCTTTTGCCGAAACCAGGCGACAACGCGCCAAACTGGCTGCGGTCGAGCGCGAACATCAACTCCCCGAGGGCACTGAGCTCTCTGCGCAACTTGCTCTGCCCCTCTATCGCTGGGCTTCCGGCGAGAGACTCGAGGACGTTCTGGAGGAGGGCGAGCTGACCGCTGGAGACTTTGTTCGCTGGTGCAAACAAGTCATCGACGTTCTGGACCAGATTTCCTCCAGTGGCGAAGGGCCCGTGCAGCGCGCGGCGACTAGCTCGAGGGCCAGCGTGTTCCGCGGCATCGTGGCTCTCAGCAGCGTGATTTAGGCTTTCTGGCTGATGAGGTTTTCCCCGGTGATCGAGCGCCAGAACCGCGCATTTCTGGGCTTTGTGGTGCCATTTCCCGCAGCGCTGTCCCTGGCGGTGCTGGCAGGGTGGCTGATGGATTTAGGGTTCCCGGACCGCGATTGGTGGCCACTCACGCTGCTGGGCACTGCACTGATGATGGCCTCACTGCGTGGCTTTGGCTTTGGCAAAGCTCTACTCATTGGGGCACTCGGTGGCTTTAGCTTCTACGGAATCATGATTTGGTGGCTCACCGTGTACTTGGGCCCCATTCCCTGGATTGCACTCACCATCGCCCAGGTGTTCTTCTTCTCCCTGGGCATGGCACTGATAGCCCTGATTTGGCGCTACGGGTCAGCGCAGTGGAACACGGTGGCAGGGCGACTAGGGATAGTCCCAGCTCTTGTAGGCGGCGCGTGGACGCTGCGCGAAGCAGTTGCCTCCGTGTTCCCCTTTGGAGGGTTTGCTTGGGGGCGCATCTCCCAGAGCCAATCCGAAGGCCCCCTGGCCTCGCTGGTCGCGTGGGTGGGAACCAGTGGGATGAGCTTCCTTCTGGCCTGGGCTGCCGCACTCGCAGTTGCTCTGGTCGCGGAAGTTCGGCTTGCCCCAGAATCACGGGCGGGTTTGGGCGTTGCGGTGGGAGTGGCGCTACTGGTGTGGCCTGCTTACCCTGTAACCACATCTGGCTCTCTGCGCGTGCTAGCGGTCCAGGGCAATGCCGATGCCGGGTTGTTTGCCCAGTACGAACGAGGCGACAACCTTCGCGACCACTATCTCGTCACGAAAGAGCTCTATGGACTCGATGTGGATGTTGTGGTGTGGCCCGAGAACGCCTCCGACATTGATCCTCTCCGCTACCCAGAAGCCGCGGCCGTCGTCACCGAAGTATCCCGGGAAATGAATGCGCCCCTCATTGTTGGAACCATTACCAAATCCGGTGATGAGACCTTTAACAGTATTTTGCTCTGGGATTTTGACGAAGAAGCCGGGCAGTCAGTCGTTCGAGATCAATACGACAAGATTCATCCGGTTCCCTTCGCCGAGTATCTTCCCGCTCGCGATTTCTTTTACCCGCTTGCACCGCCGCTTTTCGACATGATTCCCCGGGATTACTCCTTCGGGGAGCGCGAT
>CAZQIH010000010.1:0-16489 GCA_964593715.1 uncultured Microbacteriaceae bacterium | reverse complement strand
TGTGGGCTCCGGTTTTGGTTCGAGCCCCAGACATTCTGGCGGAACTTGGGCAGCTCAAGCGATCTGACCAGACGCTTGTCGGGTTTGCCGCCGAGACTTCCCCCGAGGTATCGGATCGAGAGAAGAGCGCACGCGACAAGCTTGTGTCTAAGAACGCCGACTTCATTCTTCTCAATCGTGTGGGTGACGAGGTAGGCTTTGGGAACGTCGAAACGGCAGTGACAATTTTTTCTCACGCGAGCCCGCAGTCATTGTTGGTCGAAGGAACGAAAACTTCCATCGCAGACCGCCTCTTGGAGGTTCTGCAAGACCGATAGGCAGGGCTCATGCGTTATTTCTCATCGGAATCAGTGACTGAAGGTCACCCCGACAAGATGTGCGATCAGATTAGTGACGCACTACTCGATGCGTTTCTGGCAGGCGACAAGGGTTCGCGCTGCGCTATCGAGTCATTGAGTGCCGGGAACATGATTCACGTCGCTGGCGAGGTCACCTCCTCCGCCAAGGTTGACGTGGAGAAAGTTGTCCGCGACCTGGTGCGCTCAATTGGCTACACCGAACAGTCGTTTGGCATCGACGCCGATGGCTTCGACTGGCACCTGTCGCTGGGGCAGCAGTCACCCGATATTGCCCACGGTGTTAACCAATCGCTCGAACAGCGTGAAGGTTCCTCGACGGACCCCTACGACTCTCTGGGTGCGGGGGACCAGGGAATTATGTTCGGGTATGCGACCAAAGAAACCGAAGCCTTCATGCCGATGCCCTTGTGGTTGGCTCACCGGCTCGCGGAGGGCCTTTCCAAGGCTCGTAAAAGCGGCCTGATTGATTACCTAAGGCCCGATGGAAAGACCCAGGTCACCATTGGTTACGACAACGGTAAGCCTGTTGAGTTGAACACCATCGTCATTTCAACCCAGCACCACCCCGGTGTGACGCGCGAACAGATTGAAGCGGACCTGAAGAAGCACGTCATTAACCCCATCATTGAACCCCTTGGCCTGGATTCCTCCAACACCCGCTACCTGATCAACCCCTCAGGCGCTTTCGTGACGGGTGGTCCGGATGGCGACGCCGGGTTGACCGGACGAAAGATCATTGTTGACACCTATGGAGGTGCAGCGCGTCACGGCGGCGGCGCGTTCAGTGGCAAGGACCCCACAAAAGTGGACCGGTCAGCGGCGTACGCACTCCGCTGGGTCGCCAAGAACGTTGTAGCAGCTGGCCTGGCCGACACCGTCGAGATTCAGGTGTCCTACGCCATTGGCACCGCGCACCCAGTGAGCATCTTCGTAGAAACGTTTGGCACCGAGAAAATCGACACGGCGGTCATCGAAAGGGCAATTGACGAAGTCTTTGACCTCAGGCCCCAGGCCATCATTGAGGCACTTGACCTGCTCACCACCTCATACCTTCCCACGGCGGCGTATGGGCACTTTGGGCGCACCGATCAAGATTTCCCCTGGGAGCGACTTAACCGAACTGAGGAGTTGCGCCAAGCTAGTGGATTGTGAGCAACAAACCTAGTGTCGCGAGGGTAGTCCTTGAGAGCCGACTCCCACAGCTGGATCGTCTCTTTGATTACAGCATCCCCGAGGGGATGACCCTCCAGGCGGGAGTGCGAGTCAAGGTCCCGTTGCGTTCAACTCACAAGAACGCCACAGGGTTTGTCGTTGAGTTGGCCAGTCACTCCGAACACGGGGGCAAGCTCGCTCCAATCGGGGAGGTCGTATCCGACGTGCCCGTGCTCACCCCTGAGGTGTGGCAACTCGCCCGTGCAATCGCTGATCGCCATGCGGGTAACGCCGCCGACGTCCTTCGTTTAGCAATCCCGCCGCGGTACGTGAGGGCAGAGAAGCTCTGGACAAACCGGTCGGAGGACGTGTCGCCTCCCCAGTGCACTCTCGAGAGCGTGCCCGAGTACACAGATGCGCAGGTTGAGGCACTCCTGGTTCCTGGTGCAAAGTGGGCGCTCACAACACCCTGGGGTGTTGATCACAGCCCTCAGGGCACACCACGGCCTCGAGGTGCCACCGTGGTGGCGCAACTCGCGGCGCGGAGTGTCAGTGCTGGCCGCTCGGCCGTGATTGTCGTTCCCGATTGGCGGGATCTGGAGGCGCACCACCAAGCTTTGCGCGAGGTGATTTCTGAGGGAAACATCGTTGTGTGGGATAGCGACCAGGTGGGGTCAGAGCGCTATACCGAGTTTCTCCGGTGTCTCTCCGGCGAGCCCGTTGTCGTCGTCGGTAGTAGGCATGCAGTTTACGCACCGGTCTCACAACTTGGCCTACTGGTGGTCGTCGACGACGCCGACGATGCCCATCGTGAGCCTCTTGCGCCCTACCCGCACACCCGAAGTGTCGCCCTCATACGTCAGCAACAGAGCGGATGCGCTCTGGTGTTTGCTGGCATAACACCCAGCATGAGCGTGTGGCGTCTCCAGACGATGGGGTTTGTGGGCATGTTGGAGCCTCGGGGGGCAAAACGCCCGCGTGTTGTGCCCACGGCGCTCAGCGTGAACGCCGAGCAGGACCTGCGCTCGGCACGCCTTCCTAGCATCGCCCACCAAGGAGCAACAGAGGCTCTCCTGAAAGGTCCCGTCCTCGTGCAGGTCTTTCGCGCCGGATACTCTTCCGCCCTCGCATGCGCGCAGTGTGGAGAGCGGGGTATGTGTACCAGGTGCCACGGCCCGCTCCGACTCGGCGCTAAGGGTGCCCCGCCATCGTGCGCGTGGTGCGCGACCCTGTATGCGCGGTGGCGGTGTGAGCACTGCGGCCACAGTGCCCTGGTGCCGCGGGGGCAGGGTATTGGTCGAACGGTCAGCGACTTTGGGAAGGCGTTTCCGAGAGTGCCCATCATCCAGTCCGATGGCCAGCACCGCGTTAATACCGTGCCGGACACACCGGCCATTGTGGTGGCCACACGGGGTTCCGAGCCGCTCGCGGTCGGGGGATACCGTGCTGCCCTCCTCTTGGATGGGCAGTCGATGCTCGCGAGGGAAAGTATTGGCGCCCTCGAGGACACCGTGTCGCATTGGGAGCACGCAATCTCCCTGGTGCACCCGGATGCCCCTGTCTTCCTGACGGAGGTCGAGGGTTCGACCGCACTGGCAGTCGCCTCTGGCAAATATGGGCCACTGATGACTGCGGAACTTCGCGAGCGCGAAGCCTTACGTCTGCCGCCAAGTGTCAGGCTCGCCAGTGTGACAGGGCCTACCGCCGCTATCAGCGCTATTGGCCGCCACCTTGGTGGGGTTGAAGAATCTGTGGACGTTCTTGGTCCCGTGAACCTGGGGGACGGGGTTGGGCGGATCATCCTGAGATTCCCCTACGCGGTGGGCGACCACGTCACCGCCGAGCTGAGGGCTGTGCACCTCAGCCACATCACCAGTCAGCGGCGCGGGGTGCCCGACCGCGTTCGAATTGTCGTCGATGACGTCGGCCATCTGGACGAGTTCGCTGGTTCCTAGACAGGGAAGCCGAGCGCGGTGGATAGGCTCACTGGAATGAAGGTCCTCTTTGCTGGCAGCCCTCATGTGGCGCTCCCGACCCTGCAGGCTCTCCGCGAGAGCAGCCACACTGTGGTCGGTGTCATAACCCAGCCTCCAGCCCCTGTGGGCAGGAAGCAGGTCCTTGTCGAGACGGCTGTCGGCGCTTATGCCGTGGAGCAGAGCCTCCCGGTGCGCACGCCTCGCAACTCGGCAGAGATAGTGGAGGCAGTCTCCGAGTTCGAACCGGACATTGCGATTGTGGTGGCCTACGGTCGAATTCTCGACACAGTAGCGCTCTCGGCCGTGGTCGGCGGCTGGTGGAACGTCCACTTTTCGCTGTTGCCACGTTGGCGGGGTGCAGCACCTGTTCAGCATGCAATCCTGGCTGGAGACACTGAGACAGGCGTGACGCTTTTTCGGATCGTCCACGAGCTTGATGCCGGACCTGTTGCCGCAGCGGTTTCGCATCCCATTAATCCTTACGACACCTCCGGGACGCTGTTGCAGAAACTCTCGCTGGTTGCACCGGCGCTGGTGCTCGATTTTCTCAGCGAGGGCGACCTCGCGAGCGCCTCGCTCACCGAGCAGATCGGCGAGGTTACCTACGCACCGAAGTTTCCACCCGGTTTCGGGCACCTTGATCTGCGACTGGAGATCGGTGCGCTCTATCGCCGTTTTCGCGCCGTCACACCGGAACCAGGTGCCTATATGGTTCGTCAGGACACCGGCGGTGTAGTGAAGGTCCTTTCTGGATGGGTGGACCCCGATTTCCACCCGCTCGAGCCCGGAGAGCTACTCAAGGCACCAGTGGGCATTTTGGTGGGCACCGGGAGCGTTCCTTTCGTGCTTGAACGAGTGCACCCCGCAGGCAAAAAGCCAATGGCGGCCTCCGATTGGTTCCGTGGCCTTCCCGAGGGGGTGCGCATCGATGTCGCGGGGCAGTGACACGAGGGCGCTAGCGCTCGAGGTGTTGGCTGCTGTCAACCACGGGGGTGCCTACGCGAATTTAGCCCTCCCTAAAGCATTAGCGGCCTCAGCTCTCGACTCGAGAGACAGGGGCTTCGTGACCGAGCTGGTCTATGGCAGCCTCCGGCGACAGGGAGAGTTAGACACCGTGGTTGAAGCTGTTGCCCAGAGGCCAACCACCGAAATTGATCACGAGGTTCTTGACGTTTTGCGCCTTGGGGTTTACCAGCTACTGTTCCTTCGGGTTCCGGGTCATGCCGCTGTCGACGAGAGCGTCAACTTCGCCAAATCTCACGGGTTGGCGCGAGCATCAGGGTTTATCAACGGAGTGTTGCGCTCGGTCACACGGGAACCTGCGGACCACTGGCTTGGTCTCATCGAGGACGTGGGCAATCTGGAGCACTCACATCCTGGCTGGATCGCTCGTGAAATCGAGATGGCGCTGGCTGAAACCGGTGACGGTGCTGAGCTTGCTGAGGCTCTGGAGGCCAACAACGAGCCCCCACTGGTGTGCCTGACGTGTCTACCAGGGCTTAGCGAGAGGCACGAGGGGGAAGAGGGCACGCAGTACTCCCCGTGGGGCGTCACGTTGTCTGGCGGTGACCCCAGCGCCGATTCACGCGTGGCTGATGGCACCGCTCGGGTGCAAGACGAGGGGTCGCAACTCGCCGCCCTTGCCCTGGTTGCCGCCGCACCGGTCGGGCCGGATACCAGGTTTTTGGATATGTGCGCGGGCCCTGGTGGCAAGACAGCGGTTTTGGCTGCCACCGCGCTGGCTCACGGAGCGCACGTCACCGCAATGGAATCGGTGCCCCACCGTGTTCGCCTTGTGGAGGATTCTGTGCGCGCCCTGTCTGCCCGTCGCCCGGGGGTGGTCAGTGTCGGGCAGGGCGATAGCCGAGACCTCACAGGGGAGTTCGACCGAATTCTTCTTGATGCCCCCTGCACGGGACTTGGGGCACTCCGAAGACGGCCCGAGGCTCGGTGGCGAAAGACGCCAGAGTCCGTTGCGGAACTGACCACGTTGCAAGGCGAGCTCCTAGACGCGGGACTTGCTGCTCTCGCACCTGGGGGAGTGTTGGCGTATGTGACCTGTTCACCCGTGGTAGCCGAGACGACCGCCGTAATCGCCCAAGCGCTCGACTCTCACCCTGAGATTGTTCCCCTAGATACGCAAGCTGTGCTGAACACCGCAACGATGGTTCCCATCCCGCGCTCTGCCAGAGGAACCGCTGTTCAGCTCTGGACACATCGACATGGCACCGATGCAATGTTCATTCAACTGCTCAAAAAGAAGGTCTCGGTCTAAGCTTGCCTGGTGTCAGTGCGCATCCACCCCAGCATCCTCTCGGCTGATTTCATCAACCTTGAGGCTGAGATTGCACGAATCGCCTCCGCTGACGGTGTGCACTGCGACGTTATGGACAATCACTTTGTCCAAGCTTTGAGCTTCGGGCCGCAGACGATTTCGCGCATCATCGCAGTGTCGAAAGTCCCTGTGGATGTCCACCTCATGATCGAAGACGCCGACAAGTTTGCACCGGGCTATGGCGAACTCGGTGCCGACTCTGTGACCTTCCACGTTGAGGCAGCCAAAGACGTAGAGAGAACGATTCTCGCCATCCAGGAGACGGGAGCTCGTGCGGCGATTGCTTTGAAGCCCGACACTCCGGCAGAGCCTTACTTCCCGATGTTTCACCTCGCAGACATGGTGCTGGTGATGACGGTAGAGCCCGGAGCCGGGGGACAGCCGTTCCTGCGCGAGATGATGACCAAGCTCGACACTGTGGCCCAGTATGTCTCGGACCACGACCTCGGCACACGGATTCAGGTTGATGGCGGTATCACCGTAGATACCTTGCCCATCGCGCGCGCGCACGGGGCAGACACGTTTGTGGCAGGCTCGAGTGTGTATTCCGGCGGTGACCCTGCCACAAATATCGCGGCTCTTCGTGCCGCAGCCGATGAACCCAAGGAGTAGAGCCATGAGCGAGATCACCAAACCAGAGATTGATGCTCCAGTGGGCGAGCCACCCGTGGAGCTTGAGTCACATGATCTGAAACTCGGTGATGGCGCTGAGGTTCAGCCTGGAGCCGTCGTCGAGGTGCACTACGTCGGCGTTGATTTTGAGACAGGCGAAGAGTTTGATTCTTCGTGGTCGCGCGGAGAGTCCATCTCCTTTCCCCTACAAGGCCTGGTTCGCGGTTGGCAAGAGGGCATCCCCGGCATGAAGGTCGGAGGCCGCCGGCAGCTTGTCTGTCCGCCTGCCTGGGCCTACGGCCCAGCCGGGGGAGGGCATCGCCTCTCTGGGCGCACCCTGATCTTCGTGATCGACCTTCTGGCCATTAGGTAGGTTTCACCGGGTACCCTTGAGAAGTGAAGACTTTCGACTCCCTTTTCGAGGAACTGCTCTCCAACCAGCTCCAGCGACCCGAGGGTTCTCGCACGGTGGAGTTGCTTGATGCCGGCGTTCATGCAATTGGAAAAAAGGTCGTTGAAGAGGCTTCGGAGGTCTGGATGGCTGCCGAACATGAAGACGATGGCGCTCTAGCCCTCGAAATCTCTCAATTGCTCTATCACCTGCAGGTGTTGATGGTGGCTCGCGGGCTCACCCTCGAGGATGTGTATCGAAAACTATGACTGAGGCACCCCTAAGAATTGCTGTTCCTAACAAGGGGACGCTCTCGGAGACTGCCGTCGAGATGCTTGTTGAAGCCGGCTATGCCGGACGGCGAGATCTTCGTGCGCTTACCGTTCCAGACCCCCGCAACAATGCCGAGTTTTTTTACCTGAGGCCCCGAGACATAGCGACCTATGTGGGCTCCGGAGCGCTCGACGTGGGCATTACCGGGCGCGATTTGCTGCTTGATTCAGAAACCTCCGCAACGGAGATAGAGCCGCTGGGTTTTGGCCACTCCACCTTCCGTTTTGCTGGCCCTGCTGGGTTTGGCGACGTGTCAGCTCTGGAAGGACTCCGTGTAGCCACTTCGTATCCTGGCCTCGTGGGGAACTTTCTCACTGGTTTGGGTGTGAGTGCTTCGATTGTGTCCCTCGATGGCGCAGTGGAGTCCGCAGTTCGATTGGGAGTTGCAGACGCGGTTGCGGATGTTGTCTCGACTGGCGCCACGCTGCGGGCCCAGGGTCTAGAAATTTTTGGGCCCGTGATTCTCGAGTCCGAGGCTGTACTGATTTCGTCCAAGGCTGATCTTCCTGGTATCGAAACTCTCAGGCGCAGACTCCACGGCGTGTGGGTAGCGAAGCAGTACGTGCTCATGGACTATGACCTTCCCGCGGTCCTCATCGATGAGGCTTCCCGCATCACCCCGGGTCTCGAGTCACCCACCGTTTCTCCGCTGCGTGATCCCGCGTGGGTTGCGGTGCGGGCGATGGTTCCCAGAAACGATGCGAACCTGGTGATGGACAAGCTTTACGCCTTGGGGGCACGTGCGATTCTGGTGTCAGCTATCCACGCCGCAAGAATCTAATGGCACTGTCGATCAGGGTGATTCCCTGTCTCGATGTTGACCAAGGTCGCGTCGTCAAGGGCGTCAACTTCGAGAACCTCCAGGATGCTGGTGATCCGGTCGAGCTTGCCGCGTTGTACGGGGACCAGGGCGCCGACGAAATCACTTTTTTGGACGTGACAGCGACAATCGACGATCGCAGCACCACCTACGACCTTGTGCGTCATACGGCGGAGAACGTCTTTATTCCGCTCACGGTCGGTGGCGGGATTCGAGCGGTCGGTGACGTTGGGCGACTGCTCGAGGCCGGGGCCGATAAAATCAGCGTTAATTCTGCGGCTCTTGCCAGACCTGATTTGATCGACGACATCGCCCATCATTTTGGTTCCCAGGTGTGCGTGATTTCTGTTGATGCGAAGCGCGATGCGAGCCAGCCCTCGGGCTTTGTGGTCACAACACACGGTGGCCGGCAGTCCGCTGGTGTGGACGCGCTCGCCTGGGCGCAAGAGGCTTGCAATCGGGGCGCAGGAGAGGTCCTCCTGAACAGCATTGACGCAGATGGCACCAAGCAGGGTTTCGACGTGGAGATGATTAGAGCCCTGCGGGGTTTGGTCAGTGTGCCCCTCGTCGCCTCCGGCGGTGCTGGTAAGGCCTCCCACGCGGTCGCCGCCTATGAAGCCGGTGCCGACGCAATTCTTGCAGCGTCGATATTCCACCACGATAAAGTCAGCGTGGCTGAGGTTAAGGCAGAGTTGAGGCAGGCAGGGGCGGTGGTGAGGTGACAGAACAGGCTGCCGTCGTTGTGCCGGGGGACCTATGGGACCGCGTGCGCTTTGATGCTAACGGGCTGATTCCAGCGATTGCCCAAGATGTCGAATCCCGCGAAGTGCTCATGATGGCGTGGATGGATCAGGAAGCCCTCCGGCGCACGATAGCCGAGGGAAGGGTCACCTATTTTTCCCGCTCCCGGGCAGAGTACTGGCGCAAGGGTGACACCAGCGGGCACACTCAACACGTCAGTCGAATCGACGTGGACTGTGACGGTGATGTAGTGCTTCTCCAGGTCCACCAGGTGGGCGCCGCATGCCATGTGGGTACGAGAACCTGTTTCGAAAGTGCGGTGTGAAGTGGCAGACACATCGCGTGAGGAGTTTCTCGAACAGGCCCGCACCAGGGCTGTGACGCCGGTCGTTCGGCGCCTTTTCGTCGACAGTGAAACGCCCATGGGGCTTTTGCGCAAGCTCTCCCGAGGGCCTGGTTCCTTTCTTTTGGAGTCGGCAGACCAAGGCGGTAAGTGGTCCAGGTATTCGTTTCTCGGTGTTGGGGTCCACGGCACACTCATAGCCAAGGACGGTGTGGCACAGTGGCGCGACCTCGGGATGAGCGAGCAGGAAGTCTTCGGCGGTGCCGTTCCCAGCGACCCGCTGGATGCGCTTGGCGTGCTCAACCAGCGCTGGGCAAGTGAGGCCATCCAAGGGTTGCCACCCTTCGCTGGCGGTGTGGTCGGCTTTCTCGGCTGGGATGTAGTGCGGCTTCTGGAGGATCTCACTCATCCGCCACCTGCAACCCACGATGTTCCCAGCGTCCACCTGTCGCTGGTCAAAGACTGTGTTGCGTATGACCACCACACCTCTGAAGTGGTTCTGATGGCACTCGTCCACAGCGATGGTCAGCCCACCTCGCAGGACTTTGACGAGGCTATTGCTCGGCTCGACGCGATGCACGAGGATCTCGCTCGGCCAACAGCATCGACAGTGCACCAGCGTGTGGACCCGGCGGAAGTGTCGCCGACGCCGTCCTTGTCGCCCGAACAGTTCACCGAGATGGTTCGCATCGCACAGCAGCACATCGTCGATGGGGATGTCTTCCAGGTTGTGCTCTCCCAAGAATTCACCCTTGATGTGAGCGCATCGGCGCTGGAGGTGTACCGGGTGCTTCGGTCACTTAATCCAAGCCCCTATATGTACCTCCTCGAGTGTGAAGGAGTGGACGGGGTCCCCTTTCAGGTCGTCGGGTCCTCACCGGAGGCGCTGGTTACGGTGCAAGGGGGACGGGTCTATTCGCACCCGATCGCCGGCTCCAGGCCACGGGGTAGCAACCCGGAAGAGGATGCTCGTTACGCCGAGGAGATGCGGGCCGACCAGAAAGAGCAGGCAGAGCACCTCATGTTGGTTGACCTCGCCAGAAACGACGTCTCGAAGGTATGCGAGCCCGGCTCCGTGGAAGTTACCGAGTTCATGGAGGTAGAGAGATTTAGTCACATCATGCACCTTGTGTCCTCGGTCGAGGGGTCCCTGCGCGCTGGCGCAAACAGCGTTGATGTTCTTCGCGCAACGTTTCCTGCCGGAACTTTGAGTGGCGCTCCAAAGCCTCGCGCGCTGGAAATTATCGACGCCCTGGAACACAGTCAGCGCGGAATCTATGGGGGGGTTGTCGGGTACTTCGGCCACAGTGGTGACGCGGATCTCGCCATCACCATCCGGACCGTGTGGATGCGAGAGGGTTTGGCGGTGGTGCGCGCCGGCGCTGGAATCGTCGCCGACTCTGATCCTCTGGGTGAGTACCACGAAACAATTCACAAAGCTTCCGCACCAGCGCGTGCTGTTTTTGTCGCCAACGCTTTGGTTCCAGGCGCTCAATGAGACGTCTTTATGCTGTGTTCACTCTCGTTGGAGTCATGGCGTTGGTTATCTCTCTGGGTGGGCCCTGGTGGCTCGTCTCCCTCGAAGGTGGCGCTGTTGTCGCGATTTCTGGGCTTCCGGCAAGCCCCCTCGCGTCCTCCCTGCTCGCCGCCGGGGCAGCTGCCTTTGGTCTTGGGCTACTACTCCGCGGACCATGGCGGAGAATTGTGTCCGTGGTTCAACTCGTGGCCGTTGGGGGAGCGGTTTATGCACTCGCCCAACTCGCGACCAGGCCGGAGCGAGCAGCGCTTGGCGAGATTGCATCGCTCACTGGGATCGCTGGCGCAGGGGCGCTAGAGATGGTGACCGCGACCACTCCGATGGCGATGCTCGTCGTCGGGCTTATCGGTCTGGTTGGGGCAATGGGATCGGCAATCCTCGGTGTGCTGATGCCAGACAAGGCCCCATCCACCAATCGCTACGCTCGATCTGTGGGTACAGCAGACCCCAAGGATTCAATAGCGGCCTGGGACCACCTCTCGGAGGGTTCCGACCCGACCACCCGATAGACTGAGGGCACTTCGCATCCCAAGGAGAGTCATGAACCCCGCTTCCGATCCTGGCCACGGACATTCGCCTGCAGCGTGGACTGCTGTGGTCATCATGTTGACCACGCTCTCCATCGGCACAGTCGCGTTCTTTCTGGCCCTCTGGTGGCTCGTCATCGTTATGGCGGTGCTCACCCTGGTGGGTTGGGGCGTCGGTTTCGCCATGGCTGCACTCGGTTGGGGTGTTAACGGCCCGAAATATCAGCCCAAGGAGCACTAGCGTGCTGGCTGACCTCTACCGTGGAGCCGCAGAGGACCAAGCCGCGCGGGAAGCTCTTGAGCCGCTGTCTTTGGTAGAAGCCCGCGCTGCTCTGGCACCGGCACCACGAGATGCCCTTAGTGCGCTCGCGCCTCGCGAGGGCATCCATGTCATTGCAGAAATCAAACGTAAGAGTCCCTCCAAAGGTGAGCTTGCAGACATCCCAGAACCCGTCGTGCTGGCACGTGCCTATCAAGAGGGCGGGGCGAGCGCCATCAGCGTGCTCACCGAGGGTCGGAGGTTTGGTGGCTCGCTCGAGGATCTGGCGTCTGTTGCAAGTGCTGTCGACGTCCCCATTTTGCGCAAGGACTTTATCGCCAGCGAGTATCAGGTAATCGAGGCGCGTGCCAGCGGAGCCGACTGGATTCTTCTCATCATGGCGGGCCTCAATGACTCACAGGTACGTCACCTACTCGGTGTTGCCAGAACCTGGGGCATGGCCGCACTGGTGGAAACCCATTCACGCGATGAGGTGCTCCGTGCCATCGACTGTGGGGCCGAAATCATCGGTGTGAACGCACGCGATCTGACCACCTTCGAGCTCGACACCGAACTCTTTGGCCAGCTCGTATCGCTGATTCCTGACGGCGTCATTCGGGTGGCAGAGTCCGCTGTGGTGAATTCCCAGGATGTGGCGCGCTACCGTTTGCAGGGAGCACACGCGGTGCTCATCGGGGAGGCCCTGGTAACAGGTGCCAATCCGGCCGAACGAGTCAGGGAGTTTGTCCGGGCATGACCACGTCACTTCGCAGCGTCTCAGGCCCCTACTACGGCGAGTTCGGTGGGCGGTTTGTCCCAGAGTCCTTGATCCACGCTCTCGACGAGCTCGAAGCCGCGTACACGGCCGCGAAGGCAGATCCGGCCTTCGCCCATGAACTTGCTGAGCTTCACCGCACGTACACCGGTCGCCCGTCGATTATTACCGAGGCTCACCGATTTGCCGAGCACTGTGGGGGAGCTCGTATCTTCCTCAAGCGCGAAGACCTGAACCACACCGGAAGCCACAAAATCAATAACGTTCTTGGACAGGCCCTTCTTGCAAAGCGCCTTGGCAAGTCCCGCCTCATCGCCGAGACAGGTGCCGGGCAACACGGTGTCGCAACAGCAACTGCAGCCGCACTGATGGGGATGAGTTGTGTTGTGTACATGGGTGAGGTTGACACGGAACGCCAGGCACTCAATGTCGCCCGCATGCGCCTGTTGGGTGCAGAGGTTGTTGCCGTGAAGACGGGCTCGAGGACCCTGAAGGACGCAATCAACGACGCCATGCGGGACTGGGTCGCAAGCGTAGACACCACGCACTATTTGCTGGGCACTGTCGCCGGCCCACACCCGTTCCCTCTTATCGTCCGCGACTTCCATTCAGTCATTGGTCACGAAGCCCGGGCTCAAATGTTGGAGTTGACCGGTGCCCTGCCCACCGCTGTAACGGCGTGTGTTGGCGGGGGCAGCAATGCGATGGGTATCTTCCACGCCTTCCTCGATGACGCGGATGTGCGACTCGTCGGCTATGAAGCCGCTGGCGATGGCATCGATACTCCGCACCACGCAGCAACGATCTCTATGGGTAAGCCCGGCATGCTCCACGGCGCCAGGTCCTTGGTTTTGCAGGATGAGGACGGGCAGACGGTCGAGTCGCACTCAATATCCGCGGGTCTCGACTACCCGGGAATCGGCCCTGAACATGCGTGGTTGTCGAGTATTCACAGGGCCGAGTACGTCCCAGTCACTGACGATGAAGCCATGCAAGCACTGCGACTGCTTAGTCAGACGGAGGGCATCATTCCCGCCATCGAAACCGCGCACGCTCTGGCTGGAACCCAGGTCTTAGGGCATGAGTTGGGGCCAGGTGCCACCATTCTTGTCTCGCTAAGCGGACGCGGGGACAAAGACATGGAAACCGCTGGCCGGTACTTCAACCTGTTGGGGCCTGGTAACTAGTGGCACGAGCTACGGTCGAGGAGACAATCCAAGCGCGCCGAGCTGAGGGCTCTGGAGCGCTCGTCGCCTATCTTCCAGTCGGATTTCCCACCCTCGAGGAGAGCATCGAAGCCTCAGTTGCCGTCCTCGATGCGGGTGCGGACATTCTTGAACTCGGTGTTCCCTACAGCGACCCAGTGATGGATGGTCCAGTCATCGCAGAAGCGACGCAGGCGGCTCTAGCCGGTGGATTCAAGCTTTCTCAGTTGTTCCCTGCGGTCGCCGAGATCGCCCGTCGTACGGACAAGCCGGTGCTGGTGATGACGTACTGGAACCCTGTCGTCCAATACGGCGTGGAGCGCTTTGCCGCGGACCTTGAGGAAGCCGGTGGCGCGGGACTCATAACGCCTGACTTGATTCCCGATGAGGCTTCGGAGTGGCTTCATGCTTCCGATGAGTCCGGTCTCGAACGTGTTTTTCTTGCGGCACCCTCGTCCACCCCAGAGCGGCTAGCTCGGGCTACAGAACTCTCCCGTGGCTTCGTGTATGCGGTGTCCACGATGGGTATCACCGGCGCCAGGCAGGACGTCGATGGAGCTGCCAGAGGGCTTGTGGAGCGGCTCAGGGCTGTTCATGCGACAAGTGTGTGCGTGGGGCTTGGTGTATCGACTCCCGAACAGGTTCGTGATGTTGTCAGTTTTGCCGATGGTGCAATCGTCGGATCTGCACTGGTCAAGGCTCTCTCCAGTGGTGGTGTCCCCGCTGTCGCGAAACTTGCGGCCGAGCTTGCCACTGGCACCGCACGGGCCTAGTACCCTGGAATTTCTGAGGAAAGGCAAGCATGGACAACCCCGGTATTCCTAGTCCGCCCAGTGACTGGCGCTCATTCAACCTTGGTCAGTGGCTGAGGGATCTTGGCCTCGACTGGTTTGGCCTGAATCTCGTCATCAACGCCTACGCAGTCTTCATCCTTGTGGGAATCGCAGTCGCCGTCTGGCTCACCAACCGTCGACTCGTGGAACGCGGGGGCGAGCCGTGGGTTGTCCTTGACATTGCGCTGTGGGCCGTTCCCTTTGGAATCCTCGGTGGCCGCCTTTATCACGTGATTACCCACCCAGCTGATTACTTCTATCCCGGTGCTGACCTCCTTCGGATTTTCTATGTGTGGGAGGGCGGGCTGGCCATCTTTGGCGCCATTTCACTCGGTGCCGTAGGAGCTTGGCTCGGAGCGCGCTTTGCGGGAATCCGGTTTTCCTCCTTCGCCGACGCACTTGCCCCCGGGCTGCTGCTGGCACAGGGAATTGGTCGCATGGGCAACTACTTCAATCAGGAGCTTTTTGGCGCACCGACCAGCCTGCCCTGGGGTTTGGCGATTGACCGTCCGAACGCCGCGATACCTCTGGGCCTGCCCGCCGAGACCCTTTTCCACCCGACCTTCCTGTATGAAATGACATGGAACGTTGTAGGTGCTTTCGTGCTGATTGCCGTTGGACGCAAGTTTGCGCTGCAGTGGGGCCAGCTCTTTGGCGTCTACCTCATGTGGTACGGAGTGGGGCGTGCGTTTTTGGAAACACTCCGTCTCGACCCTGCAGAACTGATTTTCGGTGTTCGAGCGAATGTCTGGGGCGCTGTGGCTGCGGTTCTGCTGGGGCTCATCATTCTTTTTGTGCAGGCCAACCGCCACCCTGGCAAGGAGCCTGGAATCTACCTACCCGGCAAGGAATGGACGGGGCAGTCTGATGTAGACTCCGAAGACCTGTACTTCGTTGTCGATGGAGAACCAGAGGGCAACGAGGCAGTTTCCACAAGCCCGCGCAAAGCCACAAGCAAATAAGCGGCCGGTGTACATACGGGGTTGAGGTCGCCCTCTCCCTTCTCGGGCCATCGTTGTCCCGCAACGTTAGAACACGTCGAGGACGGTGATTATGTCGGTTTCCCCTTTTGCGCGCTGGAGTTCAGCGCCCGAAGCCCAGGGACTCTACGACCCTGCCTTCGACAAGGATGCGTGCGGCCTGGCAATGGTGGCCACCCTGCGCGGTACCCCGGGCCACGACATCGTCGAAAAGGCACTCGCTGCCCTCCGTAATCTCGAGCACAGAGGAGCAGTTGGCTCTGACGCGGGCACGGGCGATGGCGCAGGAATCATCACCCAGATTCCTGATGGCTTCTTGCGCGCGGTCGTCGAATTCGATCTCCCCGCGAAGGGTTCCTATGCCGTGGGTATCGCCTTCCTGCCGAGGGACTCCAACGAGCGGTCCGATGAGAAGCACGCTATCGAGCGGATTGCCGCCGAGGAACAACTCGATGTGATTGGCTGGCGTGAGGTTCCTCATCGGCCCGATGTGATTGGCGAGACCGCGCGGGAAACAATGCCCGCATTCGAGCAGCTCTTCGTGCGCTCGAGGGGGACGAGCGCCAAGGGTGCGCCCCTCTCCGGCATTGAGCTTGACCGGCTGACTTTCCGTCTGCGCAAGCGTGCAGAGCGGGAACTCGGGTCTTACTTTCCATCGCTGTCCTGTCGGACCCTCGTCTACAAGGGTATGGTCACGACTCTTCAGCTGGAGCCTTTCTACCCAGACCTGAGTGACCCGCGATTCCAGTCGACCTTGGCGCTGGTGCACTCCCGATACTCGACCAACACGTTCCCCTCGTGGCCCCTGGCACAGCCCTTCCGGATGATTGCCCACAACGGTGAAATCAACACCGTCCGAGCAAACCGCAACTGGATGCGCGCCCGTCAGTCGCAGTTGTCCTCTGAGGTTCTCGGCGATCTGACGCCGCTGTTCCCGATCGTGACGGATGGTGGAAGTGACTCTGCCTCGTTGGATGAGGTCGTCGAACTCCTGACTCTTGCCGGGCGCTCCTTGCCCCACGCCATCATGATGATGGTTCCAGAAGCCTGGGAAAACCAGGTGGATATGGACGAGTCTGTTCGCGCTTTTTATCAGTACCACTCGATGTTGATGGAGCCATGGGACGGCCCCGCAGCGCTCGTGTTCACTGACGGCTCGCTCGTCGGAGCGACGCTTGACCGCAACGGCCTGCGACCGGGCCGCTATGTCATCACCTCCGATGGACTGATCATCCTCGCCAGTGAAATTGGCGTCCTGGACATTGATCCCTCTACCGTGGTGCGCAAGGGTCGTCTCCGCCCGGGTTCGAT
>CAZQIH010000009.1:11360-16525 GCA_964593715.1 uncultured Microbacteriaceae bacterium | reverse complement strand
GGTCTCCAGTGAAGACGCTATGACGGCTGACTGGAGCAGGTTGCCCTATGACGTCTTGGCCAAGGTGTCGAATCGCATCACGAACGAGGTCCCCGAAGTGAACCGCGTGGTTCTCGACATTACCTCGAAGCCCCCTGGCACCATCGAGTGGGAGTAATGCAGAAGGGGCCTGGCGAAGCCAGACCCCTTCTTTAGTTCTCGTGGTGGTTACTCACCGCGCAGGATTGCGAGGATTCGCAGGATTTCGACATATAGCCACACAACGGTGACGACGATGCCAAAGGCTGCTTGCCAGGCGAAATTGCGGGGAGCGCCGTTCTCAACGCCAGCCTTGATGCTCTCGAAGTCCATGACCAGCGAGTAAGCGGCGAGGAAAACAACCAACACACCGATGATGAGGCCAAGCGGAATCCCAAAGAATTCAACGTCGCGTAGGCCAAACATGCTTTCGGTGACGCCGAACATCTGGAGACCAAAGTTGACCAACGAGAAGACGAGGTAGCCGACCATGGCGACCAGCACGATGCGGGTCATGCGCGGAGAGGTGCGAACCTTGCCATTGAGGAAGAGGAACAGGGTGACGCCGACAACGGCGAGCGTTCCAAAGACAGCCTGGGTGACAATGCCATCCCACATCGTGTTGAAGATGGCGGAGAGGCCACCCACAAACAGACCCTGGAATCCTGCGTAGGCGAGAATCAGCCCACGAGAGGGCTCCTTCTTGAAAATGTTCACCAGTGCCAGCACGAGGCCCACAATGAAGCCGGGGATGGCCAGCACGGGGAAGGCCCAGCCAACTAGCGCGCCGGCGAGCAGAACACCAAAGGTGATCAGGGTCTTCATGATGGTGTCCTCGTAGGACATCCGACCGGTCTCAGCGGCAGTTGCAGCGGGGCGACCGTAGATTTCGTCTAGCTCCTGGGCGCTCGGAGCGGCGTAGCGGTCCTCAGTGAAGACCGCAGAGCGGGAGAACGCGGGGTTTGAGTTGGACATGGTTGCCTTTTCTGTGACGGTACAGGGGACCTTGCGGTCACCTAATTCTACCGGGGCCCCTGGGGGATTGCTGGGGAAATTCTTTAGGCGACCTGAACCCAGGTCAGCGCCAGAACGGCACCTGCGACTACATAAGCCACGGTCCACACCCAACCCAACGCCACCGCTACCCACGCAATAGCCTCGCCGCGCTGTGCGCTGCGTCTGATCTGTCCAACAGCGAGGTAGCCAAAAACGACCGCCAGCGGGCTAGCTGCGATCGCCAGCACTAGGGACACAATCGAGAGAACGTTCCAGCCCGAAGCAGGGGGCTCTGGAGTGGCCACCTCCCCAAGAGATTCGACCGGTTGTTCCATGCCGGGCTCGTGGTCGCCCGCAACGACGGGAATCGCCTCGGTCTGCTGCAGGATTCGGGCGGTGTCGAGGGCTTCTAGTGGGTCGCTTGGGACAGATGAGGTGACCGGCTCAACCAACGGAGCGTCCCCCGGGGGCTCGTAACCATTGGTCGGTGTGCTCACTCTCTAAGGCTAGCGAACCTATCGGTGGAGGGCTCTAGACTTGGGCCGATATGTCCCAGTTGCCAGAGGTTCTCCTAGAAGGTCTCAACCCTCAGCAACGTCAAGCGGTCGAGTTTCGGGGCAATGCCCTACTCATTGTTGCTGGGGCGGGCTCTGGTAAAACGAGTGTTCTAACCCGTCGGATCGCCGGTCTTCTCGCAACGCGCGAGGCCTGGCCGAGCCAGATTCTGGCCATTACCTTCACAAATAAGGCCGCTGGCGAGATGAGAGAGCGGGTTGAGTCTTTGGTCGGCGAAGCGGCCGGCAGTATGTGGATTTCCACATTCCACTCGGCGTGCGTGCGCATTTTGCGCAAAGAGGCCGAGCGCTTTGGCTATTCATCGTCGTTCACCATCTACGACTCTGCTGATCAAAGGGCACTGATCAAGCGAATCCTCAAGGATGTCGACGCCGATGGGCTAGGGCTCACTCACGGCGCTGTGATTAGCAAAATGTCCAGGCTCAAGAACGAGCTCGCCGATGTTGATAGCTACCGGCGGGTGTCTGGGTCGAATGATCCAGCCGACGCACTCTTCATCGAAGTGTGGGATCGCTATCAGCGAGAGCTCGCTAAATCCCAAGCTTTTGATTTTGACGACTTGATTGGCCAGACCGTCTATCTTTTGAGGGCTTTTCCTGAGGTGGCGGCGAGATATCAGACGCGCTTCCGCCATGTGCTGGTTGATGAGTACCAGGACACGAACCACGCCCAATATGCCCTCATCAGAGAGCTCACCCGCGACGTGCCAGCGGCGCTGGTGCCGACGGACTCCAAGGTCCCCACCGCCTCCGATGGCTCAGTCCCTGGCGCTTCACTGACCGTGGTGGGCGACTCTGACCAATCGATCTATGCCTTCCGTGGCGCCGACATTCGCAACATCACCGAGTTCGAGCGCGATTTTGTCGGTGCGCAGGTGATTCTGCTGGAGCAGAACTACCGCTCCACCCAAAACATTTTGGATGCTGCGAACGCGGTGATTGGCAACAATTTCGATCGCAAAGCCAAGAACCTGTTCACTGAAATCGGTCAGGGCGACGAGATCATCGGCTTCACCGGCTATTCCGCCCACGATGAAGCCCAGTTCGTGGCCGATCAGATTGTGGCCTTGAGCGGTGAGGGGACGCCCTATTCGGATATGGCGGTCTTCTATCGGACTAACGCGCAGACGCGAGCACTGGAAGACATTCTTATTCGCTCGGGAATTCCGTATCGCATCATTGGTGGCACCAAGTTCTATGAGCGCGCGGAAATCAAAGACGTCATGGCCTATTTAGTTGCCATCGCAAACCCCGCAGACTCGCTTGCCCTGCGCCGAATTCTCAATGTCCCCAAGCGCGGTATTGGGCCCGCAACCGAGACGTCTCTGGTTTCCTTTGCCGATCGGGAGGGCATCACGCTGCGTGATGGCCTGCGCCGCTCCGATGAGCTTGGGCTTGGACCCAAGGTGACCCAGGCGATGATGTCTCTGGCCAAGGCTCTCGATGAAGCGGATGCGGTGGCTGTTTCTGGATCGCCGGTGCAGACAATTGAGAAGATTCTGCAGGCCACCGGGTATCTGACCATTTTGCAGACCAGTGTTGACCCCCAAGACAATGCCCGGGCCGAGAACGTTCAAGAACTTGTCTCGGTCACCCGGGAATTTGGTCGGAATAATCCCGATGGAACACTGGTTGATTTCTTGACTGAGGTGTCCTTGGTTGCAGCCGCTGACGATCTCGATGACGCCTCTGGCACCGTCTCGCTCATGACACTTCACACCGCGAAAGGGCTGGAATTCGACGTTGTGTTCTTGACTGGCCTCGAAGAGGACCTTCTGCCCCACCGGATGAGTGCCATCGAGCCAGGTGGTCTCCAAGAAGAGCGCCGGTTGCTCTATGTGGGAATCACGAGGGCCAAGAAGAAACTCCACATCTCGCTGGCGATGACCAGGAGCACGTTTGGCGACACCGCAATCGCCAGCCCCAGCCGCTTCCTGCAGGAAATCCCCTCTCACCTCATCTCGTGGCGGGAGTCTTCCGCAGCGACGGGTGGTCACGGACACGTGCTGGGCTCTTCCGTGCGCAGTTCTGGTTGGCAGGGCTCTGGCTCCCAAAGGCCACGGTCTCTCGAGGTGAGCGATGCTCTACCCAAAGCCCCGAAGGCAACGCAGTGGGCTAACCGTGTCACCTCAAGCGTTCGGGACAATGGCGATCTCTCGCTGGTCGTGGGCGATCGAATCGCCCACGATGACTTCGGTCAGGGCAGTGTGACCGGCGTTACGGGCGAGGGACCCAAGCGCGTCGCTGAGGTGCAGTTCGATACTGCCGGGCGCAAACGCTTGTTGATCAAGATCGCGCCGATTTCGAAGATTTAGCGCTTCGCCCGTGCTGGAACCACCCCAATCACGGGGTAGGCTAGGCGAGGCTGCCGGCCCTCATCGTCGAGTGTTTGCTCCCAGGCAGTCGCAGTGGAATCTCATTCCTAGCCGAATACCCGGAAGGACTCTAGAGGCGTGGACCTTTACGAATATCAAGCCAGAGACATGTTTGAGCGCCACGGTGTTCCCGTCTTGGCAGGCATTACTGCTGACACTCCAGAGCAGGCACAGGCTGCCGCGGAGAAGATTGGCGGGCTGACCGTCGTCAAGGCGCAAGTCAAAACCGGTGGCCGCGGGAAGGCTGGCGGTGTTAAGGTCGCACCGACCCCCGCTGATGCGCTCACTGCCGCACAAGCAATTCTCGGCCTCGACATCAAGGGCCATGTTGTTCGCCGGGTGATGGTTGCTGCTGGTGCGGATATCGACCAAGAGTTCTACTTCTCCGTGCTGCTTGATCGCGCCAACCGTAACTACCTGGTGCTGTGCAGCTACGAGGGCGGTATGGAAATCGAGCAGCTCGCAGAAGAGCGTCCCGATGCCCTCGCGCGCATTGCAATCAACCCAGCGACCGGGATTTCCTTGGACAAGGCCAAGGAGATTGCGCAGGCCGCACACTTCCCCCAAGAACTCGTCGACCTGGTCGCGCCAGTGTTCGTGAAGCTCTATGAAGTCTTCACCGCCGAGGACGCCACCCTGGTTGAGGTCAACCCGCTGGTATTGACGAAGTCTGGTGAGGTCATCGCCCTGGATGGGAAGGTGACCCTTGATGAGAACGCTGAGTTCCGTCAGCCCCACCACGCCGAGCTTGCCGATTCTGCCTCTGCTGACCCGTTGGAGGAGAAGGCTAAGGCGCATGACCTCAACTATGTGAAGCTCGATGGTGAGGTTGGTGTCATTGGTAATGGTGCTGGTCTTGTCATGTCAACACTCGATGTTGTTGCCTATGCCGGGGAGAAGCACGGTGGCGTGAAGCCGGCGAACTTCCTCGACATCGGTGGTGGAGCGTCGGCTGAGGTGATGGCTGCCGGTTTGGACGTTATCTTGGGCGACCCTCAGGTGAAGAGCGTGTTTGTCAACGTTTTCGGTGGAATCACTGCGTGTGACGCGGTCGCCAATGGCATCGTGCAGGCACTCGCCATGATTGGCGACGGTGCAACCAAGCCGCTCGTTGTTCGCCTCGATGGCAACAGCGTTGAGAAGGGGCGCGAAATTTTGGCCGCTGCCAACCACCCTCTGGTGACCCTGGCATCAACGATGG
>CAZQIH010000009.1:0-11260 GCA_964593715.1 uncultured Microbacteriaceae bacterium | reverse complement strand
CGCGAAATTTTGGCCGCTGCCAACCACCCTCTGGTGACCCTGGCATCAACGATGGATGAGGGCGCCGACATGGCCGCCTCGTTGGCTTCGAAGTAAGGGAGTGGAACATGTCGATTTTTCTCGATAAGAACTCGAAAGTCATCGTTCAGGGCATTACCGGCGGTGAGGGCAGCAAGCACACCGCGCTGATGCTGGCTGCTGGCACCCAGGTCGTGGGGGGTGTTAACGCCCGCAAGGCTGGCGAGACGGTCACCCACGGTGATGTCACTCTGCCGGTGTTTGGCACCGTCGCCGAGGCAATGGCTGAGACTGGCGCAACGGTGTCCGTGGCGTTTGTGCCACCGGCGTTCGCTAAGGACGCTGCGATGGAAGCCATTGACGCACGTATTCCCCTCCTTGTCGTCATTACCGAGGGAATCCCTGTTCAGGACACCGCTGAGTTCTGGGCTCACGCTCAGAAGGTCGGCGGGACCCGGATTATTGGCCCCAACTGCCCCGGCATCATCACCCCGGGTGAGGCGCTTGCCGGCATTACGCCTGCGACCATCACGGGCAAGGGTCCGATTGGTCTGGTGTCGAAGTCTGGCACCCTGACCTACCAAATGATGTTTGAGCTTCGCGACATCGGATTCTCCACCGCCATTGGTATTGGTGGAGACCCGATTGTGGGAACCACACACATCGACGCTCTTGAAGCATTCCAGAACGACCCCGAGACCAAGGCGATCGTCATGATTGGTGAGATTGGCGGCGATGCTGAAGAGCGTGCCGCAGAGTTCATCAAGGCGAATGTGACCAAGCCCGTTGTTGGCTATGTCGCTGGATTCACTGCCCCAGAGGGGAAGACGATGGGCCACGCAGGCGCTATCGTTTCGGGTTCGGCCGGCACAGCGCAGGCCAAGAAAGAAGCTTTGGAAGCTGCCGGTGTCAAGGTCGGCAAGACCCCGAGCGAGACCGCAGCACTCATGCGCGAGATCATGAAGGGCCTGTAGGTCGCACCTGCTTGCTAGGGCACCTCGGCGATAGGCTCGAGGCGCCATGAATGCCCGGATTGTCAGCTTTGCCACGGTGCTCGACATCGTGGTTTTAGTGGGCTTGGGCCTTGGCATCATCTTCGCGCCGCTTACTCTGATTTGGGCCTTTGACGACGGTTTTTCGACCGATCTGTTGATGTCCTGGGCTGCTGCCGTGGACATCTGGCTGTTGGGTCACGGAGTCCCCCTTTCCTTCACCGTTCCACCGGATCTTGCCGATGCGTTGTCGCTGGGTGCACTCAGCAGAGATTTCACCGTGGATGTGGCGCTGTTGGGGATTGGTCTTCTCACACTCCTCTGGGGTTTCCGGATGGGGCGTCGTGAGACCACGGCCGCCTACCCGCTGCTCGTCTGGACGCTTGCTGTGGGAACCCTGGTGCTTCTCTCGCTTGTACTAGTCGTGTTCATGCCCCAGCAGGTGGTGTCGATGCCTCTGATTGACGCGCTCGTTCGACCAGCGCTGTTCCTGGCAACCGGTTTGGCAGTCGCAGCGTGGGTGGGACCCTACTCCTCGGGGAAGAGTTTGCTTCACAGCGCTTTGCCCGATTCACTTGCCGACATTCTTCGCGCGGGTTTCACCGCGGGCACTGCGGCGGTGGCCGGTGTGGTGTCCTTCGCTGCGGTTGCCGTGGCGGTTCTCCTCGTGGTGTCCTTTGCCACCGTGATCACCATCTTCGAGTCATTGCAGCCAGGCGTGATGGGCTTAATCGCTCTTGCGGTGGCGCAACTGGCACTGTTGCCAACCCTCATCGTGTGGGCCGCCACATGGATTGTCGGGCCCGGTTTCACTTTGGGAACCGGAGCACTGGTATCACCGCTCGGCACGAATCTTCAGATTGTTCCCGCGCTTCCCGTTCTTGGCATCGTGCCCACCGACCCACCCGCCTTTGCTTTTGCCGTGGTGGCACTGCCCGTGCTGGTGGCTTTCATCTTGGGCGTTGCGGTCGGGCCACGCGTGGTGGGCAACACGGGGTTGGTCAGCAGCCTCTCCGACACGGACTTTTTCTCCCAGCCACTCGTGAAGCTTGCTGCAACAGCGGCAGTTGCCGGTGCTGTCAGCGCCGGCTTTGGTGGTCTGCTTGCGGAACTGACATCGGGGTCTCTTGGCCCTGGCAGATTCCAGCTCGTTGGGCCAGACCCCTCCGCAGTCATGCTGTGGTGGGGACTCGAAGTCACCCTTGGTGTGCTGATGGGGTCAATCGCTGCGGTACTCAATCGCTCCAGCCAGAGGGCTGGTCGATAGGTGAGCGCTGGGATGGCGAAACTTCTGGTTCTGATCTCCGGAAGTGGGACGAATCTTGATGCGCTGTTGACATCCTTGCCAGGCTCGGGGATCCCGGCTGAGGTTGTTGCCGTTGGCTCTGACAAGGACGCGAGTGGGCTCGATCACGCGAGGCGCCGGGGTATCCCGACTTTTGTCGTGGCGGCGGGGGAATTCCCCGACAGGGACGCGTGGGGCGAGGCGTTAGGCGATGCGATCGAATCGTATGCCGTGGACTGGATTATTTTGAGCGGGTTCATGAAGCTTTTGCCCCCTGGTCTGGTCTCCAGATTTAGCCCAAGAATTCTCAACACCCACCCCGCCTATTTGCCGGAGTTTCCTGGCGCCCACGGCGTCGCCGACGCTTTGGCGGCTGGTGTGAGAGAAACCGGAGCGTCCGTCATTGTTGTGGACGACGGGGTGGATAGCGGGCCGATTCTGGCGAAACGGCGGGTGCCCATTCACCCGGGTGACACTGAAGCGTCGCTCCACGAGCGCATTAAAGTGGTGGAGCGAGAGTTGTTGCTCGACGTGCTCGCGCAGGTGATCAGCAATCAGAAAGGTGACTCTGCCCCATGAGTGAAGCCCCTCGGATGATGCCACGGCGCGCCTTGATTTCCGTGAGTGACAAGACTGGGCTCGTCGATCTTGGGCGGGCTCTGGTCGAGGTGGGCATTGAGATCATCTCGACTGGCTCGACAGCTCAGACCCTTCGCAATGCTGGTATCGAGGCGCGCGATGTGAGCGAGGTAACCGGATTCCCGGAGTCGTTGGATGGTCGGGTCAAGACGCTTCACCCGAAAATTCACGGCGGGATTCTGGCCGATCTTCGTAAGGAGAGTCATCTCTCGGCATTGGACGAACTGGACATCACGGCGATTGGGCTTGTGGTCGTCAATCTCTACCCCTTCGTTGCGACCGTTGAATCCGGGGCAGTGGGCGAGGATGTCATTGAGCAGATAGACATTGGCGGGCCCGCCATGGTCCGTGCCGCAGCAAAAAATCACGCCAACGTCGCAATCGTCGTCGACCCAGTTGCATATCCCGACATCATCCAGGCGCTCTCGCAGGGTGGCACCTCTCTCGAGCAACGCCAGTCTCTGGCCCGCGACGCCTTCTGGCACACTGCCCGCTATGACGCTGCGGTGGCAGGGTGGATGAGCGAGGGCGACTTCGCTAGCCTCCACGGCCAGAAGCTCGGCGATCTGCGCTACGGCGAGAACTCCCACCAATCCGCAGCGGTTTTCGCCAACACCCTGGGTCAGCCAGGCTTAGCCTCTGCCAAGGTCATTCAGGGCAAAGAGATGTCCTACAACAACTACGTTGATGCCGACGCGGCGCTTCGCGCCGCCTATGACCACGAGGCCCCCACAATCGCCATCATCAAGCACCAGAATCCCTGCGGTATCGCCAGTGCTGACTCGTTGGTCGGCGCTCACCAGTTGGCCCACGCGTGCGATCCGGTGTCGGCCTTTGGCGGGGTCATCGCCGCCAACCGGCCCATCGATGCCGACACAGCCCGTTCGATCGTCGAAATCTTCACTGAAGTTGTGGTGGCTCCCGGTTTTAGTCCAGAAGCCCTCGAGGTTTTTGCCCAGAAGGCCAACGTTCGCATTGTCGAACTTCCTGAAGGGTTTGCTCCGGAGTCATCGGAGATTCGCCAGATTTCCGGCGGCTTTCTCCGCCAAGACGCTGATCGCCACTTCGCCCCCGCTAGTTCGTGGACCCTGGTTGCAGGGGAGCAGCCGGACCCAGCAACGATGGAATCTCTGGAGTTTGCGTGGCGGGCGGTTAGGGCGGTTAAGTCCAATGCCATCTTGTTGGCACAGGGGACCGCGAGCGTGGGAATCGGCATGGGCCAGGTCAACCGCGTCGACTCCTGTCACTTGGCGGTCAGCCGTGCGGGAGACCGCGCCGCTGGAAGCGTCGCCGCCTCGGATGCTTTCTTCCCCTTTGCCGATGGCGCTGGGGTCTTGATTGAGGCAGGCGTTAGAGCAATTGTTCAGCCCGGTGGTTCAGTTCGAGATGACGAGGTGGTCAAGGCGGCCTCGGATGCTGGTGTGGCTATGTTCTTTACCGGGGAGCGCCACTTCTTCCACTAGCGCAGGGGCATCGACCCGATGACATCGCCGTAATCGCTCTGCCCGATGTCGATGAAGCCGAGCTTGTGGAAAAAGTTTCCAGGCCCTTCGTCACCGGCCTGCCAGAGCACGGTGAGGTGGTCGAAGCCGCGATCAAGCGCTTCTCTTTTGACCGCCTCAATCGCGAATCGGCCGACACCTTTTCCTTGAGCTTCGGCAGCGACGCTGACCCGCCACACACAGCAGCGCAGTTCTTCGATGGCAAACTCGGGATCAAAATATGCCCGAACAAAGCCGACCACCTCGTCGCCGGAGCGAATCACGCGGCTCCAGGTGTGGGCGACATCGATAGAAGTATCTGCCTGTTCGTAGGTCACAGGGTTCGCAAAGCGTTCCTGACCGGGCAGTAGTTCCAGGGTGTTGGCCTGTTCTGCTGTGTCTGCGGAGAGCTCTTCCAGTGTTAAGGCGTCCATTTACCCACCATAGGCGCTCGTGGTGAACAAGGGAAAGGTATCTTTATGTAAAGATACTTGTGGTGCCATTCGCTCTACACTGGCGATGGAAGTCTTGGACTCGTCGTTGAAAGGACGAAGCTGTGGAAAAAATCAAGGTTGAGGGCGTTGTCGTTGAACTCGATGGCGACGAAATGACGCGCATCATCTGGCAGTTCATCAAGGACCGCCTCATTCACCCCTACCTCGATGTGCCACTCGAGTACTACGACCTCAGCATCGAAAAGCGCGACGAGACCGATGACCAGATCACCATCGATGCCGCCAACGCCATCAAGAAGCACGGGGTTGGGGTTAAGTGCGCAACGATCACTCCGGATGAGGCGCGCGTCAAGGAATTTGGCCTCAAGAAGATGTGGCGAAGCCCCAATGGAACCATCCGCAACATTTTGGGTGGTGTTATTTTCCGTGAGCCCATCATCATTTCCAACATTCCCCGGCTTGTTCCTGGATGGAACAAGCCGATCATCGTTGGCCGTCATGCCTTTGGTGACCAATACCGGGCAACGGACTTTGTCTTTGACCGCCCGGGAACGCTGACGATTAGCTTCCAGCCCACCGATGGCACCGAAGCCCAGAGCTTTGAGGTATTCCAGGCTCCAGGCGGCGGTGTCGCGATGGCGATGTATAACCTCGATGAGTCAATCCGCGATTTCGCGAGGGCGTCGCTCAACTACGGTCTAGCCCGCAACTACCCGGTGTATCTCTCGACAAAGAACACCATCTTGAAGGCCTATGACGGTCGGTTCAAAGACATCTTCCAAGAAATCTTCGAGGCCGAGTTCAAGGATGCCTTCGACAAGGCCGGGCTGACCTATGAGCACCGCCTCATCGACGACATGGTTGCCTCGGCCATGAAGTGGGAGGGCGGTTACGTCTGGGCCACGAAGAACTATGACGGTGATGTCCAGAGCGACACTGTCGCTCAGGGCTTTGGCTCCTTGGGCCTGATGACCAGTGTGTTGACCACGCCCGATGGTGCGATTGTGGAGGCAGAAGCCGCACACGGAACAGTGACCCGTCACTACCGCGACCACCAGGCCGGAAAGCCGACCTCGACCAACCCGATTGCATCGATCTTCGCCTGGACCAGGGGGCTCATGCACCGCGGAAAGCTTGATAGCAACCAGGCCCTGATTACCTTTGCGGAGACGTTGGAGGATGTGGTCATCAAGACGGTTGAGTCCGGGGCCATGACCAAGGACCTTGCGGCTCTGGTGGGCAAAGACCAGGCATGGCTGACCACTGAGGACTTCTTGGCTGCTCTCGATGACAACTTGAAGGCGCGCCTGAGCTAGTAGCAAAAATACCCCTGGGGGTATATAGTGGTGGGTGAAACATCAGTTGCCCTAAAAGGAGAACAATCGTGTGTAGCCCAGCGCGCTGTAACCGCTGCAGCAAAGTGACGTGGACCGGATGTGGAGAGCACATCGATGAAGCATTGGCTGGTTTTGCGCCTGCCGAGCTCTGCCAGTGTGGCTAAGTCCCACCTACCCAGCTAAACCTCTGCTGTGTAGCCGGAGGCGGGAAAGCCCTAGAGAATAGAGAGCATGTCCCGCCTCCAGGCTTTCGCCAAGCGCTATCCGTGGGTTCTGATAGCTCTGATCGTGGGAGCCCTTGGCCTTCTTGCCGAGTTTCTTGGCGCGCCGTCTCTCAGTGCGTGGGGTCTGTCCCTTTTCGCCTTGGTCATTGCGAGCATGCAGGGTTATCGGATGGTCCGCTCGCTCCTGAATGGGCACGTTGGACTTGATCTTCTCGCGGTCACCGCAATCGTTGCGACGGTTGTTGTGGGCGAGTATTGGGCGAGCCTCATCATTGTTCTGATGTTGACCGGGGGTGAAGCCCTCGAGGACGCTGCCGCGGGTCGCGCCGAGCGTGACCTCACCGCATTGCTGGATCGCTCCCCGCAACAAGCACACCGCATTGATGCAGACGACTCGATTGTGGATATCCCGGTCGGTGCGGTGATGGTGAGCGAGCGCCTGCTAGTGCGCCCTTCGGAAATTGTTCCCGTGGATGGTGTGCTCGTCTCCTCTGAGGCTCAGTTTGATGAGTCATCCCTCACCGGAGAGAGCATGCCGGTGGAGCGTGTGGCCGGGGACGTGGTGCTCAGCGGTTCGGTCAACGGTCCGCGGGCGGTAGAGATTGAGGCAACCGCCACCGCCGAGAACAGCCAGTACCAGCGCATCGTGCGCCTAGTCCGCGAAGCGGCCAGTTCTAAAGCGCCGCTGGTGAGGTTGGCCGATCGTTATGCGGTGCCCTTCACTCTCCTGGCCTACGCCATCGCAGGAGTTGCCTGGTGGGTCAGTGGAGACTCGACTCGCTTTGCCGAAGTCCTCGTGGTGGCCACGCCATGCCCGCTGTTGATTGCTGCCCCGGTGGCGTTCATGGGGGGCATGTCCCGAGCGGCGCGCTCTGGCATCGTCATTAAGGACGCGGGAACATTGGAGCGTCTTGCTGCGGTGAGGACCGTGGCATTCGACAAGACGGGGACGCTCACCTACGGTTCTCCCGAGGTGGTCAGTGTCCACCCGGTAGGCCCCGGCATGACCGAGGAGCGGCTTACGCAGATTGTGGGCTCCGCGGAGCAGTACTCCTCCCATGTACTTGCTACAGCACTGCGCGACCACGCTCTCGCACGCGGTCTGAGTCTGCTCCAGGCGGAAAAGGCCCGAGAGGTGGCAACCCACGGGGTAGAGGCGGAGCTCGAGGGTTCCATCGTGGTCGTGGGTAAGCCTGCATTTGTGGCTGAGCGGGCTCGGGGCGTGGTTCGTCGCGAGCTCGAGACCGGCGAGGCAGCCGTCTATGTGGGCATCGACGGTGAGTTCGCGGGCTCGGTCGTCCTGCGCGATCGCGTGCGGGACGAAGCCGCAGAGACCTTGGCGATGGTGCGCGCTTTGGGGGTTACCCGCCTGGTCATGGTGACGGGCGATGTTGCCGAGACGGCCGACCACATCGCCAAGGAACTGGGATTTACTGAAGTGCACGCCGAGTGCCTGCCCGCTGACAAGGTGGCCATCGTTCAATCCCTGCGACCTCACGCGGTCATGATGGTCGGTGATGGGGTCAATGACGCGCCTGTTCTAGCCGCCTCCGACGTGGGTATTGCGATGGGGGCCAGGGGCTCGACGGCAGCCAGTGAATCGGCTGATGTGGTCATTCTTCTCGATGACCTGCATCGCTCTGCCAGGGCCCTTCAGATTGGCCAGCGCACCATCCGAGTGGCGCTGGAGAGTATTTGGCTTGGCATCATCATCAGCGTCGGGCTCATGGTGTTGGCTGCTTTTGGTTTCCTACCGGCAGTTGTTGGCGCACTGTTGCAGGAGGTCGTCGACCTGATTGCGATTCTCGGTGCGCTGCGCGCCCTGCGGGATCGCTAGGGCGCTATTTGAAGATGATCGTGCGAACACCGTCTAACAGAATTCGGTGCTCGGCATACCAGCCGACGGCTTGGGTGAGCGTCCTGGATTCCTCGTCCTGACCTATTCGCACGAGCTCGCTCGGTGATTGGGAGTGATCTACCCGGACCACGTTTTGTTCAATAATCGGGCCCTCGTCGAGCTCTGTGGTCACAAAGTGCGCGGTTGCACCAATGAGCTTGACGCCACGCTCGTGGGCTTGCCGGTAGGGGTTGGCGCCCTTGAACCCAGGCAAGAACGAGTGGTGAATATTGATGATGCGCCCCTCGAGTGCTTCGCACACCTCGGGTGAGAGAACCTGCATATAGCGGGCAAGAACGACGAGCTCAATGTCGTGGGCCGCCACCACCTCGAGCAACTTTGCCTCGAGGGTGGCCTTGTCCGCAGGGGAGGAAATCGTGTGGGACCAGAAGGGCACCCCATAAAACTCGGCGGTGGGAGCCAGGTCCTGGTGGTTCGAGATCACCAGGGGAACCGTGATGTTGAGGTGGGCATCTCGTTGCCGCACGAGAAGATCACTCAGGCAGTGGCCGGCTCGGGAGGTCAGAATCAGTGTGCGCAGCGGGCGCCCTGCTGTGTGCACATTGAGTGTCATCGAATAGCGGGCGGCAACCGGAGCAAGTGCTCCCTCAAACTCCTCGCGAGAAACGGGAGTGTCCACCTCGAGGCGCATGAAGAAACGGCCCGTGTCATCGCTTGAAAACTGCTGTGATTCGGTGATATTTCCCTGGGCGTCAACGATGGCGCCACTGAGCGCATGAACAATCCCTGGTTGGTCGTCGCAGACAATGGTGACGATGAAGTGGGATGTGTCCTGGCTCACCGCTCAAGTTTAGGGTGAGGCAGAGGGTCCTTGAGGGTTCGCCCGAAGCAGGGGTTTAGACTGTTCTCACGCGACTGGCGTAATTGATGGGTCACCATCGGGGAGCGTAGTGTGTGGGCCGTGCGCCTGGGCTGACACGACATAACATCCACCGTGTACAAGGGAGAATGCCGTGAGCCCCATCGACAAGTCCTTCAGCCAGTCCCTCGCCGAGCTTGACCCAGAAATCCAGGACGTTCTGGATAAAGAACTGGGTCGCCAGCGCGGCACTCTGGAAATGATCGCCAGCGAGAACTTCGTTCCCCACGCCGTCCTGGAAGCCCAGGGCAGCGTTCTGACCAACAAGTACGCCGAGGGTTATCCCGGTAAGCGCTATTACGGCGGTTGTGAATTCGTCGACATCGCGGAAAACCTCGCTATTGAGCGGGCAAAGAAGCTCTTCGGTGCGGCGTATGCAAACGTTCAACCCCACTCCGGAGCCAGTGCCAGTGCGGCTGTGCTGCACGCTCTTGCCCAACCGGGTGACACGATCCTCGGCCTCGAGCTTGCCCACGGTGGCCACCTGACCCACGGCATGAAGCTCAACTTCTCTGGCAAGGTCTACAACGCCACCGCCTATGGCGTTGACCCCAATACGTTCCTGATCGACATGGACCGGGTCCGGGACGCTGCGCTCGAGCACAAGCCCAAGGTTCTGATCGCAGGATGGTCCGCCTATCCTCGCCACACCGACTTTGCTGCTTTCCGCGCGATTGCCGACGAAGTGGGCGCTTTCTTGTGGGTTGACATGGCGCACTTTGCTGGGTTGGTTGCTGCCGGGTTGCACCCATCCCCCATCCCTCACGCTGACGTTGTGTCCACCACCGTCCACAAGACACTCGGTGGACCGCGCTCGGGCATCATTCTCAGTCGCGATGAGAGCCTCGAGAAGAAACTGAACTCTGCGGTGTTCCCAGGGCAGCAGGGTGGCCCACTGATGCACGTGATCGCTGCCAAGGCAGTTGCCTTCAAGCTCGCGATGGAGCCAGCATTCAAGGAACGCCAGGAGCGCACCATCCGTGGTGCACAGCTGCTGACCTCCAGGCTCACAGCGGATGACTCGAAGGCTGCAGGCGTTGACGTCCTGACTGGGGGAACCGATGTTCACCTGGCGCTCGTGGATCTGCGCAACTCGCCCATCGATGGCCAACAGGCAGAAGACCTGCTTCACCACGTGGGCATCACGGTCAACCGCAACGCAGTTCCCTTTGACCCACGTCCCCCGATGGTCACCTCCGGTGTTCGCATTGGAACGCCAGCGCTTGCTACCCGCGGATTTGCCGACACCGAGTTCACCGAGGTCGCCGACATCATTGCTCACACTCTGATGCCAGAACCCGACGTTGCCGCGCTTCAGGCTCGTGTCCACGCGTTGACCTCGAGCTTCCCGCTCTATCCAGAACTCGGTTAAGCGAAGCGTGGTTGCCACAGCTCTGGATGGGGTTGCCACAGCAGCGGCCATGAAGGCCGAGCTGGCAGATGTTGTCACCTCGCTGAGGAACCAAGGAATCACGCCCGGTCTTGGCACGATTCTGGTGGGCGATGACCCCGGCTCGCAGTGGTATGTCTCGGGGAAGCACAACGACTGTGCGCAGGTCGGCATCGCCTCGCACCGGATTGATTTGCCCGCAACCGCCAGCCAAGCCGACGTCTTTGCCGCTATCGACCAGTTCAATAGCGATCCAGAGGTCACCGGCTACATCGTGCAGTTGCCACTGCCCCCACACATCGACACCGATGCCGTCCTGGAGCGGATTGATCCCATCAAGGACGCGGATGGCCTTCACCCGGTGAACCTGGGCCGCCTGGTGAACAAAGTCTCTGGAGAGATCACCTCACCGCTTCCCTGCACCCCGCAGGGGATTCTCGAGTTGGGAAACCGCTATGGGCTGCCCTGGGCGGGAGCCCACGTGGTGGTGCTGGGTCGCGGTGTGACCGTCGGGCGACCGATTGGTCTCTTGCTCACCAGGCGTGGGCTTGATGCCACCGTCACCCTCACACACACCAAGACCCGCGACCTTGACAAACTGGTGAGGAGCGCCGATGTCGTGGTGGCTGCAGCTGGGGTTGCTGGAATCGTCACCAGAGACA
>CAZQIH010000008.1:0-16605 GCA_964593715.1 uncultured Microbacteriaceae bacterium | reverse complement strand
TTTGGTGGCAGGACCCGACTTTGGAACGGGCTCCTCGCGTGAGCACGCGGTCTGGGCGTTGCGCGACTACGGCTTTGGCGCTGTTATCTCTTCGCGGTTTGGTGACATTTTCCGCTCAAACTCGGGCAAGCAGGGTCTTGTCACGGCGATTGTTCCAGAGAGCGTGGTTGAGGCCCTGTGGAAAGAAATTGAGGCACACCCGGGCGCGAGCGTTACGGTCGACCTGGTGGCCCGTGAGGTACGGTGTGGAGCGGTAAGTTCACCGTTCGACATTGACGATTACACGCGCTGGCGTTTGATGGAGGGTCTTGATGACATTGCTCTCAGCCTTCAACACGACGACGCGATCACCGCGTTTGAAGCACGACGGGAAGCTTGGCGACCGAGAACGCTGCCTGTCAGGAGTAGCTAGGTGAGCCAGGTGGCAGCCTCCATGGGTCAGGCGTCACCCCAGGCCGCATCCCCCGACACGGTCGTTTTCGAGGGTGGTCGCCCGCTGGTCGGCGAAGTCGAGGTTCGTGGTGCCAAGAACCTGGTGACCAAAGCAATGGTGGCTTCGCTGCTCGCCGATTCACCCAGCATTCTCAAGAACGTGCCGGTCATCAGCGATGTCGCCGTCGTCCGGGGCCTCCTTGAAGCCCACGCCGTGACGGTGACCGATGTTGCCGACGGGGTGTTGGAACTCGACCCCCGCGGTGTCAAGAGCGCTCACTTTGCAGAGATCGACGCTCACGCTGGCTCGAGCCGTATTCCCATACTTTTCTGTGGCCCACTGCTTCACCAACTGGGTGAAGCGTTTATTCCAGACCTTGGCGGTTGCCGCATTGGTGATCGCCCCATCAACTTCCACCTTGATGCTCTGCGCGCCTTTGGCGCGGAGCTCGACAAGAGCCACGAAGGCATTCGCCTTCGTGCGCCGAGGAGGCTCGTTGGTGCCCGTGTTGATTTGCCCTATCCGAGTGTGGGCGCCACGGAGCAGGTGCTCCTGACGGCTGTTCGTGCCCAAGGTGTCACCGAACTCACGAACGCCGCTATCGAGCCAGAGATTATGGACCTCATCGCCATCTTGCAGAAGATGGGTGCAATCATCCTCGTCGAGCCAAACCGCACCATCGTGATTGAGGGCGTTGATTCGCTCAATGGCTATGACCACCGTGCCATTCCCGACCGCAGCGAAGCTGCGTCCTGGGCGTCAGCGGCGCTCGCGACCAGAGGCGACATCTATGTCCGCGGTGCTGAGCAAAAAGACTTAATGACCTTCTTGAACGTCTATCGAAAGGTTGGTGGGCACTTCCAGGTCGACGACCACGGGATTCGTTTCACCCACCCGGGTGACACCATTCGGCCGGTCGTTATCGAGACGGATGTGCACCCCGGTTTCATGACGGACTGGCAACAACCCATGGTGGTCGCACTCACCCAGGCCGAGGGACGCTCTATCGTTCACGAGACCGTCTATGAGAACCGCTTTGGCTTCACCGATGCGCTGCGCCAAATGGGGGCGAACATCGAGGTCTATAAAGAGGGCATCGCGAGCATTACGCGTCGTGTGCCGAGGCGCCCGCTCGAGCAGGCCGCCGTCATCACTGGCCCCACTCCGTTGCGCGGTGCCGACATTCGTGTTCCCGACCTTCGCGGTGGCTTCAGCCACATCATTGCTGCCGTCACCGCACAGGGCCACTCCACGGTGAGCAATATGGGCATCATTTCTCGCGGCTACGAGCACTTGCTCGACAAGCTTGCCGGTCTTGGCACAAGCTTCGAGCTCAAGGGTTAGCCCTGGTGGCTCGGGTCTCCTCGAAGTCGCCGCGCGTCACGCGTGGTGCTGAGCTGCGCTGGCGGATTATTGCTTTTCTGGTGATCCCCATCTTTGGTGCGATGGTGAAGCTTCGTATCAAGCCAGGGTCTGTATTGCCCGCGCAGGGCCCGTTTATTCTTTCTCCGAATCACTACAGCGAAATTGACCCCATCGTGATGGGCGTTGTGGTTTGGAAGCTTCGTCGGACACCCCGGTTTTTGGCAAAAGCATCCTTGTTTAAGGTTCCAGGCTTGGCCTGGCTGTTGCGTTTCACCGGACAGATTCCCGTCGAACGGGAAGCCGGAGCCCGATTGGGCGAACCCTTGAAGGCAGCGAAGCTGCTGGCTGAGCGAGGACAGGGAGTTATCGTCTATCCGGAGGGCACACTGACCAAGGATCCCGATCTCTGGCCCATGGTGGGTAAGTCGGGAGCAATTCGCATGGCCCTTGAGCAGGGAATTCCTTTGTATCCAGCAGCCCACTGGGGGACCCAGAATTTGATGGGTCGCTACGCAAAAAAGATCCGGGTCTTTCCTCGGACCACCATTGACGCCGTCATTGGAGGTCCCCTGGATCTCTCAAGGTTCCAAGGAAAACCCATCACCCGCGAAATCTTGTCTGAGGCCACCGAGATGTTGATGGACGAAATCTCGAACCTGGTGGGGCAGCTTCGCAATGAGAAGCCCCCGGCCACGCGCTTTGACCCGAGCAAGGCGGCCTAGCCATGGTTCACGTTGCGGTCTTAGGGGCGGGTTCGTGGGGGACCACCTTCGCGAAAGTCTTAGCCGATGGTGGCAACACCGTGAACCTGTGGGCCAGGCGCCCCGAGGTCGCCAAGGAAATCCGCAACACCAACCGCAATACGGATTATCTCCCGGGCATCAATTTGCCCGGGGCCATCGATGCCACCGACAATCTTGCCGAGGCGCTTGCGGGGGCCGAACAGGTCTATCTTGCGGTGCCAAGCCAGCATTTACGGGCAAACCTGGCGGATGCGGCGCCGTTGATTCCTTCGGATGTTCCGGTGGTGAGTCTCATGAAAGGCGTTGAGGCTCAGACAGGCTTGCGAATGAGTGAAGTCATGCACCAGGTCGGTGGCTTTGCGCACGAGCGGATCGCGGTGGTCAGTGGCCCAAACCTGGCACTCGAAATCGCCAAAGAACAACCCACCGCTGCGGTGGCATCATCACTGTCTGTGGCTACGGCACGAGCTGTGGCCACGGCAGCCACAAACAGCTATTTCAAGACCTTCATCAATGACGACATTGTCGGCACCGAGTTCGGTGGCGTGCTGAAGAACCTCATCGCGGTCGCAGTGGGTATTGCCGATGGAGTTGGTTACGGCGAGAACACCAAGGCCTCCATCATTACGCGTGGTCTCGCAGAAATTTCGGCTTTTGCCGCCGCCTTCGGGGCAAGCCCGCAGACGATGTCGGGGCTGGCTGGCCTCGGCGACCTCATTGCCACGTGTGAGTCGCCGCTCTCCAGAAACAACACGGCTGGGCGAATGCTTGGCCAGGGACACAGCTTTACCGACGTCGTTCGCACGATGAACCAAACCGCTGAAGGGCTTGCCTCGGTCAAGCCCGTGCTCGCGCTAGCTAAGAGCAAGGGCATCGCGATGCCGATTGTGACCCAAGTGGGGCAAGTCCTCGATGGTGAACGCGACCCCCGCGAACTGGCCCCACACTTTGCCACCGACTCTGACACCCCTGAGGACGAGTAGGGCAGCTGTGTTAGGAACAGTGGGCTCGAGCGACTGGGTTGCGGAGAAGTTTGGCTCGGGCCAACCCCGCATCATCGCCCTTCACGGTTGGGGTCGAAGCGGATCAGATTTCGAGCGAATCCTTGCCGGGCAGGATGCGCTCGCCGTTCACCTGCCAGGCTTTGGCCCAGCACCCGAGCCCAGCGGAGCCTGGTCCACCGCGGAATACGCCGACCAGTTGGCAGTTGCGCTGAGAGGACTTGGACCGGTTGTCGTAGTGGGGCACTCGTTTGGCGGACGTGTCGCCGTGCGCCTGGCGGCTAGACACCCCGAGGTGGTGAGCGCTCTGGTGTTGACCGGTGTCCCACTGACGAGAGTCACGCCGCCGAAATCCGTTCCACTCGCTTTTCAAATAGCCAAAGTTCTTCACGCCAAGAAGCTGATTCCTGAGGCCACGATGGAGCGCTACCGGCGCAAATACGGATCCCAGGACTATCGCAACGCTCGCGGTGTGATGCGCGAAATTTTGGTCAAGACCGTGGCCGAGGACTACCTCGATGACGCGACCACCGTCGTCGCTCCCGTCACGATGGTGTGGGGGGAGCTCGACGCCCCAGCACCCGTGGCCGCAGCCGAAAAGGCTCTGCAGTATTTCCCCCGCGCCACGCTGCGTGTGGTTCCCGGGGCTTCGCACCTCATGGAGGGTAACCTCGAGGAAGCCGTAAAAGACGCAGTATCTGCGGCGCTGACCCAGTAGAGGACCACGATGACCCCAGCGGATTTAATCATCACGCTGGCGGCCATCATCGTCGCACTAGCCGTGGCTGCAGTGATGAACCTCAAGTGGCTTCGGGTGGCACAGAGGGTTCACTATCTCCCCGGTGAAGTCAGCCGTAATCAGCGTTTGTGGTTCGAGCGTCGCCCAATTGGTGCAATCTGGTGGGCAGGCGCTGTCTTGCTCGCGATCATCTCGTTCCAAGGGCCCAAGCAACTGGGTCTTGCGCCACTGGCCTGGCTCGCAGTAATCGCTCCTCTTCTCGTCTTTCCTACGCCGTGGCGTTTGCCTCTCAAGGGAAAAACCAGCGCACTGCAGTGGACCGCTCGCGCTAAGCGCGTCTATGGCGCTGTTGTGTTCCTCCAGGTGCTGACTGGGGCGGGCGCTGTGTGGCTCGTGGGCCCAGCCGGTGTTGTGGTGCCGCTACTTCTCGGAGCAACGCTCACTGACCTTGCGCTGGCAGTTCTGTGGCAGGTCGAGCGCAAGCTCTCCCACAAGTTTGTGGTCGAAGCCAAACGCAAGCTCAAGCGCGTGGGACCCCAGGTCGTCGCCATCACCGGGTCCTATGGCAAGACATCGACCAAGGGGTATGTCGCCCACATCGTGGGCAAAGCCCACCAGACCGTGGCCTCTCCAGCGAGCTTTAACAACATGATGGGGCTCTCCCGAACAATCAACGAACACCTGGTCGTTGGGACCAGTGTGTTTGTTGCTGAGATGGGCATGAACCAGGAAGGTCGCATTCGTGAGTTGTGTGAGCTGTTCAACCCCGACATTGCTGCGATTACCGTCATCGGTGAAGCTCACATGGAGCGTTTAGGGTCTCAAGAAGCAATCTTCCGAGCGAAAGCCGAAATCACTGAGAAGGCGAAGACGGTGATTTTGCCCGTCGACCAGCCGGAATTGGTGGCCCTGATTGAGAAGTGCCGCCGAGAGGGCAAGACAGTAGTCACCGTGAGCGGTTCGGGCAAAAAGGCGGATGTGGTTGTCGATCCAGACCTCGGCCTTGTGACCTATGGACCGGATGCGACACCGGCCCCCATGGCGGTGCCACCCTTTGGCCACGGCGTGAATGTCGCCGTGGCGCTGGGCATCGCCTACGTGTTGAACGTGCCCCGGGAGGAGGCGCTAGCCCGCCTGGCTGATTTGCCCGTGGCAGCGCACCGCGCCGAAGTGCAGAAGATGCCAGATGGAGTCTGGATCATCGATGACACCTACAATTCGAACCCCGTGGGAGCAGCACGCGCGATAGATGACGCCCAAGCCCTTGCAAAGGGTCGCGGTGGCCCCCTCGTTGTCGTCACACCGGGAATGGTCGAGCTTGGGCCGGTTCAGTTCCAGCGGAACAAGGAATTGGCGAGGCGCGTTATCGAGGCTGATGGGGTCTTGATGGTGGTGGGGCTCACGAACCGCAAGGCAATGGTGGCAGGCTCGGCTGGGGCGGCCCAACTCTTCTCCACACGCGCCGACGCGGTCACCGCGGCCCTCCACGCTGCGGGAGCCAACGGCGTTATTCTCTATGAGAACGACCTGCCAGATCACTACCCCTAACGAGGTGCTGGTGGGGCGTGAGCTCCGGAAGGAACCCTATGGCTGGCTCAACCTGGGCAGTGGTATTCGGCGGGCCTAGCCCCGAACACGAAATCTCGATCCTCACCGGTCTGCAGGCGGAACGCGTCCTCGTCGAGGGCGGCGATGAGGTCCTGCCCCTCTATTTGGCTCCCAATGGGGCATGGTTTCAGGTTCCCTCTCGCTCCGAAGCCAAAGACTTTTTGACGGGCGCGCCTTCTGGCTCCAAAGAGCTCGATGTTGTGCTCTCTGGTCAGCCTGGTATTTATCCAAAGAAGGGTCTTAGCAAAAAGCCCCTCGAGATTGATGCCGCGCTGCTGTGTTTCCACGGCGGACTGGGGGAGGGCGGCGGCGCTGCGGCCGTGTTCAGTTTCTTGGATATTCCGGCCACTGGTTCCACGGTTTTTGCCGGCGCTGTGGGGATGGACAAACTTGCCTTTGGTGGGCTGATGCACTCCGCTGGAATCCCGAGCCTCCCACGAGAAGCGTTGCGGGACGCTGTGGACCCCAGCTTCGCTGGGCCCTATATCGTCAAGCCACGATTCGGCGGCTCGTCGATTGGTATTGAGATTGTCGATGACATAGGAACGGCTAGGACTATTGCTAAGTCTTCAGCACATTTGCAGACGGGCGCTGTCGTTGAGCCATACAGACCAGAGCTCATAGACCTGAATATTTCCTTCCGGACTTATCCAGCCCTCGAGGTGACAGATCTTGAACGGCCGCTGCGCAGCGAAGGCGAGAAGACGGGGCTTTATTCGTATCAAGAGAAGTATTTGGCCGGTGGCTCTGGAGCTGGTCTCACCCATGCTCCTCGCGAATTCCCCGCCAATGCGCCCCAGGCTATTCACGACAAGGCTGCTTCGCTCGCGAAGGATGTTGCTGAGGTCACCCGCCTGCAGGGCATCGTTCGCGTTGACCTGCTGTGGGATGAGTCCAAGGGTGAGCTGTTTGTCAATGAGGTCAACTCCATCCCCGGAGCGCTTTCGCTGTATTTGTGGGCGCCTAAGCACCCGGCTCTCACCGTCTTGCGCGATGCACTCGCCGAAGCGAAAGACCATCCGGTGGTGTTTCCCCACAGCGGGTTTGGTCAGGGCGTTGCCCTGCGAGCTGCCGGCGGTATCGCCGGAAAACTCGTGGGCTTGGATGGTCCCAGGGGTTAGTTCACCACGTCGGTGGGATCGACGCAGCGCTGGATCGGCTCTGATTGGCTACCGACCGCGCGGGCTAGCTCAAGCAGAGCCTCGGTGCCCGAGGCTCTCTCGGAGTCGACAATGACTTCTGTGGCGGGGCTGAGGCCATAGGTGGTGAAGATGAAGCGCGGAGCATCGCGATCATCGCGAAGCCAGTCGATTCCTGCCACCTCAAAGCAGGGAAGTGGGGTGGGCTCTGGCATGGGCACCCCACAGCGAACAATGATGCTCACTGGGTCGCCCCAGGCCGCCGTTGCCTGAGCGTTCACAGCGCGCCTAGCTTCCCCGGCAATCGTGTCGGGCAAACGGACCGTCATGTTGGCGCACTCGATCGTGTTCGCCTCCTCGGCTGCCTCGAGGTTCACCGTGGGAGCGCACCCGGAGAGCAGCAGAAGACCGGTCAGTCCGAGGGCAATCTTGGTCGTCAACTCCACGTCTCTCAGGCTAGCGTGGTGGCATGAGTGAGGACTTGCAGCTGGGTGAGCTTGGCGAGAGCGAAGCCCTCGCGCAGATCATCCCGCTGTTGCCTCCTGCCCCCTCGGCAGCTCTGGGACCAGGCGATGACGCGGCACTCCTCCGTGTTCCAGACTCCCGGGTTGTCATCAGCACCGACATGATGATTGAAGGCCCTGATTTTCGCTGGGATTGGTCTAGCCCGGAAGACGTGGGCTGGAAAGCCATTGCCAGCAATGCCGCTGACATTGCGGCCATGGGTGCGACGCCTAGCGCGTTTCAAATCTCTGTGGCGGCCCCTGCATCGACCCGCCTTGGCGTGCTCTTGGGAATTGCTGCCGGAGTGCGGGACGCGATTGCTGAGCTTGCTCCGCTCTCCGGCGTGAGCGGAGGCGATCTCTCTCGAGCTCCGGTGGTGACACTTTCTGTGACGGTACTGGGTGACCTCGGTGGGCGTGCTCCGGTGACACGCTCGGGTGCCAGGCCAGGTGACGTGCTCGCTGTTGCAGGGGAACTAGGCCTCTCCCACCGCGGGTTGGTGGCGCTTCGGGAAGCAGGCGGCGATGTGCCAGCGATAGCGCGGTTGAAAGAGTCAGATCCCGCTGTCGTTCATCACCTGGCACCACGGCCGCCCATTCATCTCGGTGTCGTGGCCAATGACGCGGGTGCGACCGCGATGATGGACATCTCTGATGGGCTGTGGATGGATGCCACCAGAATGGCTAAATCCAGTGGGGTGACGATTGAGCTTGATCCCGATTACCCGTGGGATGAGCCGAGCCTGATGGGTGGCGAAGACCACGGTCTGCTCGCAGCCTTCCCCCCAGGGGTCACTCTGCCCGAGGGCTTCGTGGTGATAGGTGCAATCGGCGCACCGAGCTCTGCGCCGGGTGTCCTTCTGGAGGGCACGGATCTGGGGGCACAGCCTGGCGGATGGGATCCGTTTTACGGGGCCTCTGCGAAATAGAGGGCTGTCTCGCCGTACTTCTTGGTATCCAGCGAGGTGAGTCCCTCTGGCCACTGTGGTGATGGCGAACGGGTCGAGCGCTCCACCATCACCCACGCTCCAGGCGCTAGCCAGGGCAAAAGCTCGATCAGCACCTGATCGAGCAGTGCGCTGTCCAGGTCGTAGGGAGGGTCAATGAAAACCAGGTCATAGCTATTCGATGGTGTGCCGCGAAGGAAAGTGGATACCTGGGCTTTTGTGGCGCCAAGCGCTGGACTGTGGTGGAGGACAGCGCCGATGGCGGCGATGTTGGCGGAGATGGCGCTAATGGCTCCCGGGTGGTCCTCGACCATTGTCACAAGCGCCGCACCGCGAGATGCGGCTTCTAGTCCCAGTGCCCCGGAGCCCGCGTAGAGGTCAAGAACGCGGGCGCTCTCGAGAGCGTTACTGGCGTCGAGTTTCGAGAACCATGCCTCGCGGACCCGGTCGGAGGTGGGCCTGGTCTTGGGCCCTGGTGTACGCAAGCTCAGGGAGCCCGCGTGGCCACCGATGATCCTGGTCATCCCACAACGCTAGCGGGCTTAGTCGGGTGTGTGGCCACTGGGCGCTACCGTGAAGGGGTGAGTGTTGGCCTGGATACGAAGCTCAGTAGTGTGCTGGGCGATCGCAGCGCGAAAGCCCTCCAGAGCGCCTTTGGCTACACGCTGGTAGGGCAGCTCGTCGCGCACTACCCCAGGCGTTATGCCACCAGGGGGGAGCTGACATCCATTGCCGGTGTGCCTGTGGGCGAGATGGCAACTCTCGTTGCCGAGGTTGTCTCCGTTTCGACGAGAGGCATGCGAGCGCGCAAAGGCAGCGTCCTCGAAGTCATCATCTCTGATGGCACAGGGCTTGTGACCCTCACGTTCTTTAACCAGGCTTGGCGCGCAAAAGATTTGGTGCCAGGCGCTCAGGGAATCTTCGCCGGCAAAGTAGGCCTCTACCGGGGTGAGCGCCAGCTCGCTCACCCCGACTATGAACTCTTCGAGGAGCGCGAGCTCACCAGCAACGAGGGCGAAGAGTGGGCAAAACGGCCTATTCCGCTCTATCCGGCCACGGCCAAGGTTGCCAGCTGGCAGATCGCCAGGGCTCTGGGTGTGGTCTTGGATGTGTTGGACGCGGTGCCAGAGCCGATCCCGGCCGACATCGCCGCGGCTGAGAACTTGATGCCCTCGAAGGAGGCTCTGGAGAAGATTCATCGTCCCAGCGAGGAACAGGACTGGCGCCAGGCTAGAGAAACCCTGCGCTTCCACGAGGCCTTCGTTTTGCAGTGCGCACTCGTGCAGCGGCGTATCCAGGCTGCATCTCAGACCTCGGTGGCTCGCACGGTGGGGCCTGGCACAGAGAGGTTTCTTAGTAGTTTGCCCTTCTCGCTGACTGGCGATCAGCATCATGTCTTGCAGGAAATTCAGCAGGATCTGGCAAAACCCCACCCGATGAATCGACTCGTCCAGGGTGAGGTGGGCTCTGGAAAAACGGTGGTCGCTGTCGCATCGATGGTGACCGTGTCCGAGTCTGGTGGTCAGAGTGCCCTGTTGGCGCCAACTGAAGTCTTGGCCTGGCAGCACTTTCGCTCGATTGTGGCGACGCTTGGGCCTGACCTCGCGGCGTCGATGAATCCGGTGCTCCTGACCGGCAATTTGCGCGCGGCAGAGACGAAGAAGGCGTTACTGGCGGCGGCATCTGGGCAGGCGAAGATCGTGGTGGGAACCCATGCACTCCTGAGCGAGCGGGTGACATTTGCCGACCTGGGCCTTGTGGTGATTGATGAGCAACACCGCTTTGGCGTGGATCAACGCGAGGCGCTGCGGCAAAAAGGCGAGCACCCGCACGTGCTCGTTCTCACCGCAACGCCGATTCCCCGCACCGTTGCCATGACGGTATTTGGCGACCTTGATGTCTCCACTATCCGGATGGTTCCCTCCGGGCGTCAACCTATTTCCACTCATGTGGTTGCTCTTGGCGACCACCCCAGCTGGTATCCGAGGGTGTGGCAGCGGCTCTCTGAGGAAGTTGCCAAGGGGCGCCAAGGGTTCGTGGTGGTTCCCTCCATTGCGCCCTCGGTTCCCGAGGACGATGACGCTGTTGATAGCAGCGTGGAAGCGACTGAAGAGGCCAGGGTCCTCGCGAGCGTTGCCGAGACACTGCCGCTACTGCGCAGCCTGCCCGAGCTCTCTGGCGCAAGAATTGAGGCCGTCCACGGCAAGCTTGCCCCGGATGAGAAAGACGCAGTGATGCGGGCGTTCTCGGCCGGGGAAATCGACGTCGTCGTTGCGACAACCGTGATTGAGGTCGGAATCGATGTTCCCAACGCTTCGGTCATGGTGATCCTTGATGCTGATCGCTTCGGGGTCAGCCAGTTACACCAGTTGCGCGGGCGAGTAGGTCGAGGCGAGCACCCCGGTATCTGCTTGCTCGTCACCCACTGTGAACCAGACACTCCCGCCAGGCAGCGGGTTGATGCGGTTGCTGCCACGACCGACGGTTTTGAACTTGCCACCATAGATCTTGAGCTTCGCAGCGAAGGCGATGTCCTCGGCGATCGGCAGTCTGGCAGGCGCTCTGGCCTCACCCTGGTGAGGGTGACCAAAGACGGCGAGCTCATTGACCAGGCCAGGCGCTATGCCACCGAACTCGTGGAGTCAGATCCGCTGCTTGCAGACCACCCAGATCTCGCACTGGATATCTCTAGGCGCCTGGATGAAGCCTCGGCTGATTACCTGGCAAAAAATTAGTTTTTTCCCTTGTCTGTATGCCCATTGAACACCGCGCTCAGTACGCTTAAGCCATGAGCACTGTTGCTGTTGTCCCGGGGTCCTTTGACCCTGTGACCCTGGGTCACCTCGATGTGATTGAACGGGCTGCTGGCCTCTTTGACGAGGTCCACGTTGTTGTGGTGCATAACCCCTCAAAATCAGCACTCTTGCCCATCGCTCAGCGCGTCACACTGCTCGAGCAGGCCATAGCGCAGGCGGGTATCGGCGGGAACATCGTCGTCACCTCGTGGAGCGTGGGTTTGCTGGTGGACTACTGCACTGATGTGGGGGCGAAGGTGCTGGTCAAGGGCATTCGCTCTCAGATGGACATCAGCTACGAGACGCCCATGGCGATTGTGAATCGAAATCTTGCCGGCATCGAGACCGTTTTCTTGCTGCCAGACCCTGCCAATGCCCACGTCTCGAGCTCTCTGGTGCGTCAGGTCGCAGCACTCGGCGGTGACGTCACGCCCTATGTTCCCAGGGCTGTGGCGGAATATTTAGCCAAGACAGAACTGCCGTAGTCTTAGCCCACACAGTTGTAGTCACGGTTCACAAGGGGGATTGTCGTGGCAGATTCGTCGACTAGCGAGCTCAAAGAACTCGATCGGGCGCATAACTTCTACTCGTGGTCTGTTCAGTCGGCCATCTCGCCGATGATGGTGTCCCACGCCTCTGGCATGTATGTCTATGACACCGATGGCAACGAGTACTTGGACTTCTCCAGCCAACTGGTCAACGTCAACATCGGGCACTCTCACCCCAAGGTCGTGCAGGCGATTAAAGACCAGGCGGAGAAACTTGCGACCGTGGCGCCGGCGGCGAGCTCGGAACCTCGCGTTCAGGCCGCCAAGCGGATTATTGACCGGGCTGGCCCCGGGTTCTCCAAGGTGTTCTTCACCAACGGCGGCGCTGATGCCAACGAGAACGCGATTCGGGCAGCCCGTCTTTACACCGGACGCACCAAGGTGCTCTCCACCTACCGGAGCTACCACGGCAACACGGGTGCCGCCATCGTGGCGACTGGCGATTGGCGCCGTATGCCCAATGAGTATGCGACCGGTCACGTTCACTTCTTTGGCCCTTTCCTCTACCGCAGTGAGTTCTGGTCCGAGAACGAAGCACAGGAGTGCGCACGCGCACTCCACCACCTTGAGCGGGTAATCCAAGCTGAGGGCCCCACCACCATTGCCACGATCTTGCTCGAGGGCGTGCCGGGAACTGCGGGAATCATGGTTCCCCCACCCGGTTACCTGAAGGGTGTGCGGGAGATCTGTGACCGCTACGGCATCATCCTCATCATGGATGAGGTGATGTCAGGCTTTGGTCGAACTGGTCACTGGTTTGCTTTCCAAGCTCACGACGTTGTTCCCGACATGATTACCTTCGCTAAGGGTGTGAACTCCGGCTATGTGCCAGTCGGTGGTGTTGTGTTCTCGAACGCACTCGCGCAGTATTTCGACAACACCATGTTCCCGGGCGGCCTCACCTACTCAGGTCACCCGCTGGCGATGGCCTCGATCGTTGCGGCACTCGATGCGATGAGCGACGAGGGCATGGTCGAGAACGCCCGTGAGATGGGGGAGAAGTACCTGCGCCCGGGTCTCACCGCTCTGGCGGCGAAGCACCCCATGATTGGTGAGGTGCGCGGGCTCGGGTGCTTCTTTGCTCTCGATTTAGTGGCTGATCCGGTAACTCGGGAACCCCTGGATGCCGCGTCCATCGGGAAGCTCAAATCCGAGCTGCTCGCCAGAAAACTTTTGCCCTTCGTGGTGGATAACCGGATTCACGTGGTGCCACCGCTCATCGTGACGCCGGAGCACATTGCTACGGCCCTGGCGATCTACGATGAGGCGTTCGCAGCGCTAGCCTCCTAAACTGTCGAGGTGGCTTCTCGTAAACGCACGCCCTTGACCCTCGGGGTCAAAGACCTCATGCACAGCCCTGGGGAGATGCGCGAGCACACCCTCGATGTGGTGGCTCCCGAGCAATATGGCGAGGCTGTCGCGATTGTCCGAGAGGGCACTCCGATGACGATTGAGCTGCGGTTAGAGGGCCTTCATGAGGGGATTTTGGTGACCGGTGAGGTCGCCACCGACGCTCACGCAGAGTGCGTGCGCTGTCTCGATGAGTTTTCTCTCCCCGTTCGAGTCGATTTTCAGGAACTTTTCACCTATTCTTCTTCAGAGGCCGATTCCTACACGGTGGTTGATGACTCTGTGATGCTCGAGAGCATCATTCGGGATGCGGTGGTCCTAGACCTCCCCTTCCAACCGGTATGTAAGCCTGACTGTTACGGATTGGACCCCAAAACTGGTGAGAAACTCACCAGCGAGAGTGCCAAGACAAGTGGTCAGGATATTGACCCGCGCTGGCTTGAGTTAGGAAAACTGCTCGAGTCAGATGGACAACAGGCCCCCTAAGACCACGAAAGACCCAGGGAAAGAAGAAAATCATGGCGGTACCTAAGCGGAAGAAATCCCGTGCGAGAACGCACCATCGTCGTTCGGCGTGGAAAGCTGAAGTCCCCACGCTGGTAAAGACCGTCGAAAACGGTAAGACCGTGTACAGCCTCCCGCACCGCGCTCGCGTGGTCGAAGACAGCGCTGGCACCCCGTTGTTCATGGAATACAAGGGCCGTAAGGTCGCCGACGTCTAACGTGACTGGTCCCGGGAAGACCGAACTGGTCTTCGATGCGAGCCCGCTCCTGGAGACCCTCCAGGTGTCGGTCTCCACAGAGGGCTTAGCGCAGGCACTGACGCATTCGTCGTTCGCATACGAAAACGGCGGCAGCGACAACGAGCGGCTCGAGTTTTTGGGCGACGCCGTTCTGGGTCAGGCGATCACGGCGGCGCTCTATCGCCACTTTCCCGAACTTCCCGAGGGCGAGTTGGCCAAGCGCCGAGCAAGCATTGTCTCGACAACCGCGCTTGCCGATGTGGCTCGTGGCATATCCCTGGGGGATTTTCTGCGCCTCGGCCGCGGGGAAGAACTCACCGGTGGTCGCGACAAGCCCTCTCTGCTAGCCGATGCGCTAGAAGCTTTGATTGGCGTTGTGTTTTTAGAAAACGGTCCTGAGGCGGCCACGGGTCTTGTCGAGCGTCTGCTCGGCGACTACGTCCTGGATGCGGACCGGCGCAGTGAAACCAGTGACCCCAAGACTTCTCTTCAAGAGTGGGGCGCTCGAACAGGCAATGGCGTCCCCCGCTACAACATCAGCGATGCAGGCCCCGATCACGCCAAAATCTTTACCGCCGATGTCTACATCAATGGATTCCCCGGTGACTCAAGCCCTGCCGGGCATGGCACCGGAAGTTCCAAGAAAGCAGCCGAGCTCGCGGCAGCGAGCGCGGCGTTAGCCGCAATCCGCGAAGCCGAACGAGGCGATGCCTGAACTTCCCGAGGTTGAGGTCGTTCGACGAGGTGTCGAAGATGTCATCACTGGAGCGCGCATAACCCGCGTCACCGTCCTCGATTCTCGGTCCGTGAAGCGCCATCCTGGCCCTCCGGAGGATTTCATCCACCGGCTCACCGGAGCGGTGGTCACCGCTGCCGTGCGCAGAGGGAAGTTTCTGTGGTTCCCCTTGCAGGGGACCACCTCTGCCGTGGTGTGCCACCTCGGCATGTGTGGTCAGGTGCTCATCGGTGTTGACGACTCCGACTTTGGCTCGCATCTTCGGGTTCTGCTGGAAGTGACCACCCGTGATGGCGACGCTGTCCGTGTCGGGTTCGTCGACCAGAGGATCTTTGGCTCTCTGGCCATTGATGAGTTGGTTCCGACCCCTGATGGGTATCCCGGTGGTCTCGGGAGCGACGAGCCTGTGGTCCCCTCCACCGTTGCTCATATTGCGAGAGATCCCCTGGACCCTCACTTCGACGAGGGTGCGTGGAGTCGCCGTCTGCGCTCCAAGCACACCGATATCAAACGGGCGCTGCTGGATCAGAACCTCATTAGTGGAATCGGGAACATCTATGCCGACGAGGCGCTCTGGGCGACCAAGCGCCACTACCTTCACCCGACAAACCGGATGAGCGCCGCAGACACTCGAGCTCTGCTCCAGGAGGTCCGGGCTGTGTTGCGCAAAGCGCTCGCTGAAGGCGGGACGAGTTTTGACCAACAGTATGTGAACGTGAATGGGCAAAGTGGATATTTTGCCCACTCGCTTGAGGCCTATGGCCGCGATGGTCAACCGTGTTCCCGGTGTGGATCGACGATTCACCGAGAGCCGTTTATGAACCGCTCCTCCCACCGCTGTCCCCGGTGCCAGAGGGTGCCCCGCACCCGGTAAGTTTGTCCAGAGCAAATACCTGGCGTCAACATCGGTGAGTAAGCGAAGCGGAGTATCTGGTGCATCTGAAGTCCCTGACCCTCAAGGGATTTAAGTCTTTCGCTCAACCGACCACGTTTGCCTTTGAGCCAGGCGTGACGTGTGTTGTTGGCCCCAATGGCTCGGGAAAATCCAACGTGGTCGACGCGCTCGCCTGGGTCATGGGGGAGCAGGGCGCCAAAACCCTGCGCGGTGGTTCGATGGAAGACGTCATCTTCGCTGGCACCACCTCCAAGGCGCCACTCGGTCGCGCCGAGGTGCTGCTCACCATCGACAATTCTGATGGCGCGCTTCCCATTGAGTACGGCGAGGTCACCATCTCCCGCACGCTCTTTAGGAACGGTGGCAGCGAGTACGCCATCAACAAAGAGCCCTGTCGTTTACTGGATGTCCAAGAGCTCTTGAGCGACAGCGGTCTTGGTCGCGAAATGCACGTGATTGTCGGCCAGGGCCAACTTGATCAGGTGCTCCATGCCAGCGCCGAGGATCGCCGCCGCTTCATCGAAGAGGCCGCCGGAATTCTCAAGCACCGCCGGCGCAAAGAGAAGACCCAGCGCAAGCTCGAGTCCATGCAGGCGAACCTGACCAGGCTCAACGACCTCGCTGGCGAAATTCGCCGCCAGCTCACTCCGCTTGGTCGCCAAGCAGAAATTGCCCGCGAGGCCCAAACAATTCAGGCCGTCGTTCGCGACGCGCAGGCGCGGGTTTTTGCCGATGACGTGGTGGGTCTCGGTGCAGCACTGGATAACTTCCAGAGCAGCGAAAGTGAACGGGCCGCCGAGCGGGCCACCCTTGCAGACCAGCTCGAGGGTGTGCGCAGGCGCATCCAAGAGCTTGAGTCGACGGCCCTGGATAGTGGCCTCGATGTTGCCCGGGCCGAAGACTTTGCGGCGAGGGCGGTGCTTGATCGCCTGAGGGCTTTGGAATCGATTGCTCGCGAGCGCTCTGGCACATGGGATGAGGATGAGGCCGAGGCCCCGGCGGCCACCACCGTGACACAGGCGGATATTGACCACGCGGAGAAGCTCGGCCAGGAAGCTCT